>JAGPDF010000039.1 GCA_018057705.1 Thermoanaerobaculia bacterium
GGCAATCCGCGTCTCGGCGTGATGTTGCCGACGAGCCCGCTGCATCACCTGCTGCTCGCGGCGGTGGATTTTCCCCTGGTGGCGACGAGCGGCAACCTCTCCGGCGAGCCGATCGCGATCGACGACGACGAAGCGCTGGATCGGCTCGGCGGCGAGAGCGGCATCGCCGATCTCTTCCTGCTGCACGACCGGCCGATCGCCCGCCATGTCGACGACAGCGTCGCGTGGCTCCTCGACGGCGGGCCGCAACTGCTGCGCCGGGCCCGCGGCTACGCACCACTGCCGGTTCTCGCGGCGGAGGAGCTCCCCTGCCTCGTCGCCACCGGCGCGCATCAGAAGACGACCGCCGCGGTGAGCGTCGGCAAGCAGATCTTCCTGTCGCAGCACCTGGGCGACATGGAGACGCCCGAGGCCCATGCCGCCTTCGAGCGCGTGATCCTCGACTTTCTCGACCTCTACGGGGCGACGCCGACGGCGATCGTGCACGATCTGCATCCCGACTATCCGACCACCCACTGGGCGGCGCTCGCCTGCCGCGCCGAGGGTGGTCTGCTCGAGCGCGCCGGGAGAGAGCCGCGCGCGCTGCGACGGATCGCGGTGCAGCATCATCACGCCCATCTCGCCGCCTGCCTCGCCGAGCACCGCGCCGACAGCAGAGTGCTCGGACCGGCGCTCGGACTCTGCTTCGACGGCACCGGCTACGGACCCGACGGCACCGTATGGGGCGGCGAGGCCCTGGTCACTGCCCTGGCCGCCACGCAGGTACCCCGGGAGGCCCGCGCGGAGGGCTCCGTCCCGGCGCCGGCCGGGGAGTTCTTCCGCCTCGCCCGCCTGCGCCCGTTCCGCTTGCCCGGCGGCGAGGCGGCGGTGCGCGAGCCGCGGCGTATCGCACTCGCCCTGCTGCACCAGCTCGAAGGTGACGCGGCCATCGAGCGGCGCGACATTCCGGCCCTCGCCACGTTTTCGGCGACCGAGCGGGCGGTGATGCACCGGATGCTCGTGACCGGATGGAACTCCCCCTGGACCTCCTCCATGGGCCGGCTTTTCGATGGCGTCGCGGCGCTGGTCGGCGTCGGCGGGATCGACGGGCTCGGAGCCCGTGTCTCCTTCGAGGCCGAGGCGGCGATGGCGCTCGAGTTCGCCGCGTCGACGGAGGATGGCGGCGGCTACCCGCTGCCGCTCGTCGAAGGCGTCTCGCCCGCCGGCCTCGCGCCCGGCGAGGTCGCCCGCGCCACGCTCCACGAGCTCGACTGGCGACCGCTGGTCGCGGCCCTGCTCGCCGACCGTGCCCGCGGCGAGTCGACCGCCCGGATCGCCGCGCGCTTCCACCAGGCGGTGGCCGACGGCGCCCTCGCCGTCGCCCGCCTCGCCGGAGAGAGGCGGGGAGGGGGCGTCACTCAGGTGGCGCTCTCCGGCGGCTGCTTCCAGAATCGTCGCCTCAGCGAGAGTCTCGCGGCGGCCCTGCGCGCCGCCGACTTCACCGTCCTCCTGCAGCGCGCCGTGCCGCCCAATGACGGCGGCATTGCGCTCGGACAGATCGCGGTCGCCGCAGCGCGGCTCGCGGCACACTGAACTCGGAAAGACCAGAGGAGAGAAGCCCATGTGTCTCGGAGTTCCAGGTCAGGTCATCGAAGTGATACCGAACGAGATCGGCATTCCGATGGGCAGAGTCGACTTCTCCGGTGTCGTGAAGGAGGTCTGCCTCGCCTACACGCCCGAAGTCGAGGCCGGGCAGTGGGTGGTCGTCCATGTCGGCTTCGCGATCAGCCGGATCGACGAAGCGGAGGCCCGGAAGGTCTTCCAGTATCTCGAGGAGATCGGCGAGCTGCTCGAGATCCAGGACGAAGCCGCCGCGAAAGCCAGAGGGAACTGAGACCATGCGCTTCGTCGACGAGTACCGCGGCGAGCCCGAGGCCCAGGCGCTCTTCGCCGCCCTGCGCCGCGATACCCACCAGAGCTGGAAGCTCATGGAGGTCTGCGGCGGGCAGACCCACACGCTCATGCGTTCGGGCATCGATCGCATGCTTCCCGGGTCGGTCGGGCTGATTCACGGCCCCGGCTGTCCGGTCTGCGTCACCCCGCTCGAGCTCATCGACCAGGCGCTCGCTGTCGCGCGGCGCCCCGAGGTCATCTTCACCTCGTTCGGCGACATGCTGCGGGTGCCCGGCTCGACCACCGACCTGCTGGCCGTCAAGTCCGCCGGCGGCGACGTGCGCATGGTCTATTCGCCGCTCGACGCGGTGAAGCTGGCGCGCGACAACCCCGACCGCGAGGTGGTCTTTTTCGCGGTCGGCTTCGAGACCACGGCGCCGCCGAACGCCATGGCGGTATGGCAGGCGAAGCGGCTCGGCCTGGGCAACTTCTCGATCCTCACCTCGCATGTGCTCGTACCTCCGGCAATGGAAGCGATCCTCTCCTCGCCGGACTGCCGGGTGAACGGTTTCCTCGCCGCCGGCCATGTCTGTGCGGTGATGGGCTATTGGGAATACGAGCCGATCGCCGAGAAGTACCGCGTACCGATCGTCGTCACCGGCTTCGAGCCGCTCGACCTGCTGCAGGGGATCCACATGGCCGTCAAGGCGCTGGAGGCCGGGCGCTGGGGGGTGGAGAACCAGTACGTGCGCGCCGTCACGCGCGACGGCAACCCGGCAGCACAGAAGCTGGTGACGGAGGTCTTCGAGGTCTGCGATCGCAAGTGGCGCGGCATCGGGACGATTCCGCGCAGCGGCCTCCGCCTGCGCGAGGCGTTTCGGGATCACGACGCCGAGAGGAAGTTCGGCGTCTCCGGGATCGTCGCCGAGGAGTCGCCGCTGTGTATCGCCGGCGAGGTGCTGCAGGGGATCCGCAAGCCTTCCGAGTGCCCGGCGTTCGGAAAGCAGTGCAACCCGGAGCGGCCGCTCGGGGCGCCGATGGTCTCCTCCGAGGGGGCCTGCTCCGCCTACTACCGCTACGCGAGGCTCGCGTGAGCGGGCCGCGCCGCGGGGCGCCCGAAGCCGCCGGCGATCTCTCCCTGGGCCCCGTCTGTCCGGTGCCGATCTCCGACTACCCCACCGTGCAGATGGCGCACGGCGGCGGCGGTCGCCTGACCCAGCAGCTCATCGAGCGCATGTTCGTCCCCAGCTTCTCGAATCCCGAGCTCGAGCGGATGCACGACGGCGCGGTGCTTGCGGGCGGCAGTGAGCGCCTCGCGTTCTCGACCGATTCCTACGTCGTGCGGCCGCTCTTCTTTCCCGGCGGCGACATCGGCTCGCTCGCCGTCCACGGCACGGTCAACGATCTCGCGATGTGCGGTGCGCGGCCGGTGGCGCTCACCTGCGCCCTGATTCTCGAAGAGGGCCTGCCGATGGCGACCCTCTGGCGGATCGTCTCTTCGATGAAGGAGGCCGCGGCTGTGGTCGGCGTTCCGATCGTGACCGGCGACACCAAGGTGGTCGATCGCGGCAAGGGCGACGGGGTGTACATCAACACCGCCGGCATCGGGAGGATCCCGGACGGCATCGACATCTCCCCCCGGCGCGCCCGCCCCGGCGACAAGGTCCTGCTCTCGGGTGCGATCGCCGAGCACGGCATCGCGATTCTCTCGGTGCGCGAGGGCCTGGCGTTCGAAGCCCCGATCGTGAGCGACTCGGCGGCGCTGCACGGGCTCGTCGGCCCTCTGCTCGCGGCGCTCGGCGAGCGGGTCCATGTCCTGCGCGATCCGACGCGCGGCGGCGTCGCTTCGGCGCTCAACGAGATCGCCAGTGCCGCCGGCGTCGCCATCCGTCTCGACGAAGCGACGCTGCCCGTGGCTCCTGCGGTGCGTGGTGCCTGCGAGATCCTCGGCCTCGATCCGCTCTACGTGGCGAACGAAGGCAAGGCGATCGCCATCGTCGCCCGCGAAGCGGCGGACGAGGCCCTCGCCATCTGGCGCCGGCACCCGTTGGGACGCCAGGCGGTCGTGATCGGCGAGGTGGGCGAGGGACCGGCCGGGCTGGTCACGCTGCGGAGCTCGATCGGCGGCAGCCGCATCGTCGACCTGCTCACCGGCGAGCAGCTGCCACGGATCTGCTGAAATTCACTCCGGCGGGTCGTCCGGGACCGGCGACGCCTCGGGGATCGTCACCGACGGCGTCATCAACAACTGCAGCTTGGCGCGGCGCGGCAGCGCCTTGATGCGGGCCTCTTCGACGAGGGCGGCGCTCCAGGTCGCGACTTCGCAGACCCAGGCGAGCTCCACCGGCAGGCGCGATCGCGTATAGCGCGATGCCTTGCCGGCCAGGTGCTCGCGAAGGCGACGTTCGATATCGACCGCAGCGCCGGTGTAGAGCGAACCGTCGCGGCAGCGCAGGAGGTAGACGTAGGGCATGTGGACGACCGCGTGCGCCGGGCCGCCGGCGCACGCGCCGGCCGTCAGTTCGTAGAGGGCGTGACCTCGTTCGAGGCCTTCGAGGCGACGCTCGTGCCAACGAGGTTCGTCGCCGTCACGGTGAAGGTGTAGGGGGTGCCGTTGACGAGTCCGGAGATGTTATGGATGAGCCCGGTCGTGCCGGCGTCGTCATCGATGCCGCCGGCGGGATCCGAGGTCACGGTATAGCCGGTGATCGGGCTGCCCCCGTCGGAGAGCGGGGCCACGAACGTCACCGTCGCCGAGGTGTCGCCGCCTACGGCGACGGGCGCGAGCGGCGCGGTCGGCACGGTCGGCAGTGCGACGCTGTTCGACGGCGCCGAGGCCGGACCCGTCCCGAAGGAGTTGGCCGCCGTCACCGTGAAGGTGTAGGGGGTGCCGCTCGCGAGACCCGTGATGACGTGCGAGAGCGCGAGGCTGCCGGCATCGCTGTCCACTCCACCCGCCGGCAGCGAGGTCACCGTGTAGCCGGTGATGGCACTGCCGCCGCTGTCCGTCGGCGCCACGAAGGTCACGATCACCGTGGAGATGCCGGCGCTCGCCGCGGCGCCCGTGGGCGCGCCCGGCGGGTTGGCCGTGAGGCTCCAGCTCGTTGTGTCGCTCGACTCGACCCCGTCGCAGAAGACGTTCGCGGAGACCTCGGTCTCGCAGCCCGGCACGACCGAGGTCGAGGGCACCGAGGCCAGGCTCGATCCGACATTGTTCACGGCCACGACCGTAAAGGTATATCCGACGCCGTTGGTCAGGCCCGAGACGAGGTGATTCAGGCTGAGGGTGCCCTGCTCGAGATCGATACCTCCGGGCGGATTGGAGACCACCGTGTAACCGGTGATCGCGTTGCCGCCGTCGCTCGCCGGGGCGGTGAATGCGACGTCTGCGGAGTGGTTGCGTGGAATCGCGACGGCCCCGGTCGGCGCGCCCGGCACGGTCGCCGGCGTCACGCTGGGAGACGGCGCCGAGGGCGCGCTCGTACCGAAGGAGTTCGTGGCGGTGACGGTGAACGTGTAGGGCGTGCCGTTCACCAGTCCGGTCACGACATGCGCGAGCCCGGTACTGCCGGCGTTGGAGTCGGTGCCCCCCGGCGGATTCGAGGTCACCGTGTAACCGAGGATGGGGCTGCCGCCGGTGGAGGTGGGCGGCGCGAAGCTGACCGTCGCCTGGGCGTTGCCGGCCGCGGCGACGACCGCCGTCGGCGGGTTCGGCGTACCGGCGATGCTCGCGGTGTAGAGCTCGATCTGGTCGTTCGTGGTCTCGTCGGCGGGATAGAGCACGTCGAGGCCGTTCGAAGAGATGTCGAAGAGCACGGTCTGCACGAACTTGAGCGAAACGTCGCCCCCGATGACCAGCGGACCGTTCAGATCCTGGACCGCGCCACCGGTGATCTGCACGGCGAGCAACTCGTCGAGGGTGTCGGCGTCCTGGTCGGCGCCGTAGACCACCCAGGCGCTGTTCGGGCTGATCTTGAAGGCCTGCACGTCGCCGCCGACGGTCAGCGTCCGGTTGAGCTTCGAAACCAGGCCGCCGGCGATCGGAACGCTCCAGAGCTCGTTCAACGTGTCGACCGCCTGGTCGGCCATGTAGACGACGCGGGCACTGTCGGCGCTGATCACTGGGTCCTGACTGAGCGGTGCGAGGCTCGCGCCGAGAACGTCGCCGCCGGCGACCAGCGCGCTGTTGAGCCGGGTCGGTGTGCCACCGGCAAGCGGCACGCTCCAGAGGTCGATGACGTCGTCCACGTCTTCGTCCGAGCGGTAGACGACCCGGCTGCCGTTGGGGCTGATCGAGAAGCCCGGCTCGACATCCTCGTTGGTCCCGAGGGTGCCGTTCAGGCGAACGACTGTGCCGCCGGCGACCGGGACGCTGAAGAGCTCGAACTTCTGGCTCGTCGGCGTCGCGCCGCGGAAGACGACCCGCGAGCCCCCGGGGCTGATCAGAAAGCTCGGCTCGATCGAATAGTTGGCGGCAATACCCGTGCTGATCTTCATCAGTTCGGTCCCGTCGAGCTTCACGGAGAAGAGGTCGAAGCTCCCGGGGAACGTCGCATCGTCCAGCAGGAGCACGCGGCTGCTGTCCGGGGTGATCTGGAAGTAGATCTTGGCGCCGTCGCCGCTGATGATGAACGGCTCACCGCCGGTCGCCGGCACGCTCCAGAGCCGCCAGAGTCCGGTCGTGTTTCGCCCCTGACGGTAGATCACGGTCTCGCCGTCCGGGCTGACCTGGAAGCCGTCGACGTCGTGCTCTCCCGGCAACGGATCGTTCAGCTGTACCGAGGCGCTGCCGGGGCCGTCGATGGGAACGCTGTAGAGGTCGTACTCCGTCCAGTCGAAGTCGTCGGAGTAGTAGAAGACCCGGTCGCTCGTCGGCGAAATCTTGAAGCCGATGACGTCGCGGTCGGCGCCCATGTTCGTGCTGATCCGGGTCACCGGGCCGCCGTCGATCGGCACGCTGTAGAGCTCCGTCTTGCCGGTCGTATCCTGGTCGACGGCGTAGACGACACGGGAGCTGTCGGGGCTGATCTCGAAGGTCAGGAACTGGCCTTGCGTCGCGGTCAGCGGATCCGAGAGGCGCACCGGCGCGCTGCTGCCGTCCATCCGGACGCTCCAGAGGTCGAAGGCGCCATCGGTCACCGCGTCCTGCCGGTAGACGGCGAACTGGCCGTCGGGACTGATCTGGGGACGCGTGGTCGTGAAGCTGACGTCGCTGAACGGCAACCCCTCGCTCAGCTGCGTCGAGGCCTGCGTCTCGGCCAGGGCGGGAGCGGCCAGGAGGCCGAGAGCCAGCGCACCGAGGGTGAGGCCTCTCTTCCAGACACGACCCGCGGTCGACCGGGTCGCTGCAACAGTTCGAGTGCTCAGAGCGGGGGAGAGACGAGTCACAGATGGGCTCTTGAAGCATTGCAGCATGTCTGGATCCTTTCGTTGCCGGGCGCAGTGCTCGCTCGCCCGCGGAATTACCCACTTCGACCCGCCAGCCCCCTCTCGGAGCAGGCAGGCCGCCTGGTCGAAACAGCCGTCATGAAAAACGGTTCAATTCGCCCGTTCTATCTGATTATAAAGCGTATCCCGCTCGACCGGTGTGAAACCTGCTGCTCGGACCACCCGTTCGAGCTCGCTCGTCGGCATCATCTGTGCCGTTTCGGCACCCGCCATGTGGTAGATGGTCTCCCGCACCACCGTTCCGTCGAGATCGTCTGCACCGAACGAAAGGGCCACCTGCGCCAGTTTGGGCGTCACCATGACCCAGTAGGCCTTGACGTGCGCGATGTTGTCTAGCACGAGGCGTGCCGTCGCAATATGGCGCAGGTCGTCGAGCCCGGTCGTGTGGTACTTCAACCCCAGGTAGTTGTTCTCGGGGTGGTAGGCGAGGGGTATGAAGGCGTTGAACCCGCCGTTCTCGTCCTGCAGGGCCCGCAGACGCAGCAGGTGGTCCACCTTGTGGTGGCTCTTCTCGACGTGGCCGTAGAGCATGGTGCAGTTGCTCTTGATCCCCATGCGATGGGCGACCCGGTGAACTTCGATCCACTCGTCGGCGTCGAGCTTGCCGTCACAGATGATCTCGCGCACCTCGGGGTGGAAGATCTCGGCCCCCCCTCCCGGCAGCGAACCCAGGCCGGCGGCGGTCAGACGCGCCAGGACCTCCTCGATCGTGAGCTTCTCGCGCCGGGCGAACCAGCCGATCTCGATGGCGGTGAAGGCCTTGAGGTGCGCCTTCGGGAAGCGCGCCTTGAGACCGCGCAGCATCTCTTCGTACCAGGCCATGTCGATGTCGGGATGCAGCCCCCCGACGATATGGAACTCGGTGACGTCGTTGCCCCCCTGGTCGGCCGCCTGGCGGTAGATCTCGTCGTGGGACATCTGCCAGGCGTGGGGCTCGCCTTTCATCGCCGCGTAGCTGCAGAACTTGCAGTTGTAGGTGTAGACGCAGACGTTGGTCGGGTTGATGTGGCGGTTGATGTTGTAGAACACGGTCGTGCCATGCATCCGGCGCCGCACGGCGTTCGCCAGCCGGCCGAGAGCCAGGACATGGGGAGTCTCGAAGCAGAGCAGGGCGTCCTCGGCGGAGAGCCGCACGCCGTCTCGGACTTTGGCCGCCAGCGAGCGCAATTCGGGCGGAAAGGACTCGGGGGAAAGGGTCGTCGTCACCGCCGAATCCTAACACCCCGGGCCGGACCGCCCCAATGCCGACCGGGGCCACGCCGCACTCGATCCCCCGCGGTCCGGCGAGCTCTCGTCCGGATTCAGCCACTCGATGATCGCCGCATGTCCCTGGCTCTCCTCGTCGTTGCGCAGGTAGCCGGCGACCACTGCCAGCACCCGGAACCCCTCGCTCAACTGGAACGAGAGCGTCGGGTCGCGAATCTCGCCCCGGACCACGCGCTCGACGTACCCCTCGGGCGAGAGCTCCGCAGCCCGGGCGCCGTAGCCCCGCAGCCTTGCGGCGGCCCGGATGCGCCGCAGGCCGAGCCGGCGAGCCAGGTCGGCGCGCGCCCGGTAGAGGAGCCTACCGACCCCCTGGCGTTGCCGCGCCGGAGCGACCATGACCTCGGCACCGTAGAGCGTCCTGCCGCCGGCGGGATCGTGGTTCGTGAAGTACCCGCCGGCCGTCCACTCGCGCCACTCGGCATCGAAGGCGTAGTCGTCCCAGCGCACGATGAGCGACGAGGCGAAGCCGAGCAGCTCGCCGGACTCGCGGTCCTCAGCGACCAGCTGTCCTTCGGGAAAAACCCGGAGGTGGCTCGCCAGCTGTTCTTCGAGCCACGGCCTGGAAGTCGGATAGACGCGCCGGCAGACCGCAATCATGGTCTCGAAGTCGGTCGCTTCGAGGCACCGCACCACGAGTCTCGACTCTCCGGCGGGGGCCCCTCCCCCAAATGCGGATCGACGCGCCTCCGGCATCAGGACGACATGATCCAGAACAGGGCGCCGGCCGCGAGGACTGCGATCAGGAGGAACATGAGCATCTTCTGCCGCCGCTCGCGCGCGACGGAGGCTTGGGCCTGCGGGTCGGTTCCGAACATGGCGCCGCTCCAAGAGAGGCCACCGGGAACGGGCGCCGAACGGGCCGTGGCTGCACTGCCGCGGCCGCAGGCGTCGAGTTCGACGCGGCGGCGGATTCCAGGTGGCGGCCCGACCACCCGTCTGCCCCTTCAGCGATCCCCCCGGATCCCTGAACCCTTGGAACTCGTGCGTTACGCCGGTCTTCTTCCGGCTCCCGCGCGGCGGTTGGCGGCACCGCCGATTCCGAGAATTGCCGATTCGCGTTCGGCTGTCAATCCTCGCGAGCGCCTATAGCCGACCCTCGCTACACGCCGGCGAGGGCGAGTGTGATCGACTTCCCCACCGGAGGCCGTCTTCATGAGCGAGCGCCTGCGTGTCGGAGCCCTGCAGTACTTCATCCGCCCGGTCACGGGCTTCGAGCAGTTCGCCGATCAGGTCGAGGGCCTCGTCGCCACGGCGGCCGACTACGGCGTGCACCTTCTGGTCTTTCCCGAATACTTCACGCTGCAACTCCTGACTCTCGGGAATACCCGCCGGCCGCTCCCCGAGCAGGCGCTCGACCTCGCCCACCAGGTGCCACGGTTCCAGGAGCTCATGCGGGAGCTCGCGGTGCGTTACGGTCTCCACGTCGTCGCCGGCTCCATTCCGTCGGTGGGCGATTCCGGCGCGCTCCACAACGACTGCTTCATCTTCGGACCCGACGGCCGCACCTCCTGGCAGGGGAAGCTCCACATGACCCGCTGGGAGCGCGAGGAGTGGGGGATCCAGCCGCGACGGCGGCTGCGGATCTTCTCGGCGCCGTTCGGGCGGTTCGCGGTCTCGATCTGCTACGACGCCGAGTTTCCCGAACTGGCGCGGGCCGCGGCGCGGCGCGGCGCGGATATCCTGGTCGTTCCCAGCTGCACGGACGACCGCCAGGGCTTTCTCCGGGTGCGCTACTGCGCGCAGGCGCGGGCGATCGAAAACCAGATGTTCGTCGTTCATGCCTGTACCGTGGGGTCGCTTCCCATGGTTCCGGCGGTGTCGCTCAACTATGGCCAGGCGTCGGTGCTGACTCCGAGCGACTTCGCCTTTGCCCGCGACGGCATCCGCGCCGAGGGCGCCGTCAACCAGGAGATGATGGTCGTCGCCGAGCTCGACCTCGACGACCTTCGCCGGTCGCGGGAGAGCGGAACGGTGTTGCCCCTGCGCGACAGCGCGACCACCAGCGAGGTCCTCGCCGACCTCGAGGAGATCTCGATCTAAGACCGCTTCCGAAGCCTCTCGGAAGCGCCACGCAGGACCGGAACCCGGGGTGAGCTCCATGCGTCGCGCGATCGCCTTGCTCCTCATGTTCTCCCTCGCCTTCCCGCTGGCGCCGACGCTCGCCGCCCAGGAAGACGGCCCGGCCGATCCGCTCGTCGAGCTGCTGGACGCCCGCGAGCTCAAGAACACGAAGAACCCGGTGGTGGCGAGCTTCCTCGCTGGCGAAGGTGCCGCGCTCCTGCCCGAGGAGCTCCGCGAACGCGCCCTGCAGCAGTTGCGCGGCGCGCTCAAGGGGCAGACCAGCTTCATGGGCCTCATGCTCGCCGGCATGGGCGGCGTGATGGGCAGCGACGCGATGAAGAAGCAGCAGCAGGCTGCAAACCAGCTCTCGCCGGGGAAGCTCATGGCGGGGGCCGCTCTCGGGATCTCTCCCGTCACCGGCCCGGCACCTTCGGGCGACGAGATGCAGCGCGCGATGCAGCAGGCGCTGACCGATCCCTGGGTGCGCGGTATCGAGGCCGCCGCGGCGCTCGATCGTCTGGGCGATGGCAACGCCGCGGCGCGCTTCTACGTCCAGTGTCTCGCCTTTCTGCCTCAGGACTGGGTGCCTGCCGCGTGCCTCGAAGGGATCCTGGACCTGGGTCCCGAGCGCGCCGAGAGGCTCCTCTCCTGGATGCTCGCCGAGGCCGAGTCGATCACCGAGTCGTCACCCGGCGAAGCCGGCGCCGGCCTCGGGCCTGGCGGAGTCCCGAGCCTCGAGTCGGGGTCGGCCGGCAAGAAGGCGCGCAAGGGGGATCCGCTGCCGGGAACCGTCCAGGTCCGCAACGCTGCGCTCGCCGGCCTCGGCTTCCTGATCGGCGGCGGCGGCCTCGCAGCCGAGCCCGCCGGCGCCGCCTTCCAGTCGCTGCTCTCGTACAGCCAGGGGAAGTCGAACGAGCCGTACTATCGGGGCGCGGCGGCCGGGCTCGGGCGGTCGCGCGACGCGCGCGCCGTGGAGCCGCTGCGGCGGCTCGCCAAATGGCGCAGAGACCCGGACACCAAACAGACCGCCCTGCGTGCGCTCGCCGTCGGGTTCGCCGACGAGGCGGCGAAGCGCCAGCTGCGCCAGGAGTTGGACGACGCCGACCCGGAGGAGCAGCTGCGCGCCGCACAGGCGCTCTACGAGACCGGCGACGCAGCGGCTTTCGCCTGGGCGGTCGACGTCATCACGCAGCGACGCTCGACCGATACCAGGAAGCAGGACATCCGCGCCCAGGTGGTGCGCGACCTCGTCGAGCTCGGCGGCGCGCCGGCGAGAGCGGCGCTCGCCCGCGCCCTCGCCGAAGGCCCGGGGAACGACTGGCTCGTCGCCTGGACGCAGGTGGCTCTCCTCGAGCTCGGCGATCTCTCGCGGCTGCCGGACGTCGAGGCGGCCCTCGCCAGGGACGATTGGCGCCTCGACCCGCGCGGCTTCCGCTCCATCTGGCGGGCGATCTCGCCGTTCGTGCAGGCGGCGGCCGGCATCCTGCTCTCCGGCGGCCTCGGGGCGATGACCGCCGTGCAGCAGATCCAGAAGGCGGTGCAGCTCGTCGGCAACTTCGCCGCCGGCGAACGCGGCCGCTTCCTGGCCAGGTCCGACGCGCAGCAGGGGGCGACCGCCCAACTGCGCTGGCAGGCGGCCGAGGCGTTCGCGGCCGCGCAACCCAGGAACGCCCTACCCCTGCTCGAGAGGCTCCTCGAGGACGACGCCGCGCCGGTGCGGATGAGTGCTGCGCTCGCCCTCGCCCAACTCTCCGAGCCGAAGGCGCTCGACAGCCTGGTGCGCGCCTTCGCCCTCGACTTCGGCACCGAGAACGGCGTCTCCCGCTCTCCCGAAGTGCGCGCCGCATTGCTGCGCGCCGCCTGGCTTCGCGATGCGCGCGCCCCGGCGACCCGTGAAATGGCTCGCCTCGCCTCGACCGACCCCGACGGCGCCCTGCGTTTCATCGGCATCGCCATTCTCCGCCCGACGGTCTGAAGCGAGAGACTCCCGCGCCGTCTTCACGGCGGCACCCGGGAGGGTGTGGCCCCTGCCGGGACGCCGACCTGGCCCTCGTCTTCGCTGCTCTGCGCATCCAACTGAGAGGACCCGCCGTCGGGATCCTCTTCGAACGCGGAGAGAACCATGGCCAGCATCGGCAGCAAGAGAACCTGGAAGCGCTTTTCGACCACGCTCGCCCTCCTGCTGCTCGGCACGCTCCCCGCGGAGGCGGTCAAACGGCGCGCCTTCGTGACGTCGGTGTCGGGGACCGGCGACCTCGGCAGCTGGCCCGATGCCGGCAGCGCCACCGGGCTCGCCGCCGGCAACGCGATCTGCCGGGCGCGCGCCACGGCCGCGGGGCTCCCCAACGCCAACACCTACCGCGCCTGGCTCTCGACCGAGACCACCGACGCCTACTGTCATCTGCGCGGCCAGACCGGAGAGAAGTTCTCCTGCGCAGGTGGCTCGCCGCTCGCCGCCGGTCCCTGGTTTCTGGTCAACGGAGTCACGAACTTCACCGGCACTCTCGATGAGCTCGTCTCCAACAGTCCGAAGATCTATCGCCCCGTGCTCCTCGACGAGTTCGGCGACGATCTCCCCGAGGCGATCGAGGACCGGACCTACTGGACCGGCACGGGCACGGACGGCAAGCAGTTCAACGGCGGACCGTTCCATTGCTCCGGCTGGACGTCGGGAGTCGACGGCAGCTCGGCAGCACGCGGCGACGGGCTCGCCACCTCGGCGGTCTGGACCCAGGGCGGCTTTGCGCCCTCCTGCTCGACCTCGATGCGGTTGCTCTGCTTCGAGCCGGGCGAGAGCGAGACCACGACGCTGCGCTGGGGCGCCGGCAGCCCGGTCTTCATCACCTCGGCGATCGGTTCCGGCGATCTCTCGACCTGGGCCGGGGCGGCCGGCGAGAGCGGGCTCGAGGCCGGCGACGCGATCTGCGCGAGCGCCGCCGCGGCAGCCCATCTGCCCGACCCGGACTCGTTCGTCGCCTGGCTCTCGACCTCGAGTCTCGACGCCCGCGACCGCGTCACTTCGGACGGCCCGTTTCGCCGCCTCGACGCCTACATCGTCGCCAACAACGAGGCCGACCTGACCGACGGCTCGCTCGATACGAGCATTCACGTGGACGAGCACGGCAACTACCTGAACGGCACGCCGGAGGTCGCGACCGGAACGCTCGCCGACGGCACCGCCTCGGGAATCGACTGCCTGAACTGGACGAGCGCCGCCATCAGTGAAGACCACACCGGCGGTCGCCCGAACTTCGCCCGCCTCCCGGAGTGGACCGAGTTTTCCCTGGCCGTCGGCTGCAACAACACCCGGCGGCTCTACTGCATCTCCAACCGGATCGTTCTCTTCTGGGACGGCTTCGAACGCGGCGGCGACACCAGCCACTGGTCGTCGACCGTGCCCTGAACCGGAGTCGGATGCTACGCTCCGCGGTCGAGGAGCGACCCATGCTTCGACTTCCCTGCGCCCTGCTGCTCGGCGCGCTGCTCGCCAGAGGCGCCGCGCTCCACGCCGATGCCGTCGACGACTATCTCGCGCGCGAGATGGCACTGCGCAAGATCCCCGGCCTCGGACTTGCCGTAGCGCGTGACGGCGAGGTCGTCCGGGTCTCGACCTACGGCCTGGCCAACGTCGAGACCGGCACTCCGGTCGCCGCCGAGTCGGTCTTCGCGATCGCCTCGCTCGACAAGCAGGTGACCGCCGCGGCGCTGGTGAAAGCGGCGGAGCTCGGCAAGCTCGGGCTCGATGATCCGGTTTCGCAGTGGGTGGACATCGTCCTGACCGGCGCGACGCTGCGGCAGCTGGTCTCCCACCTCTCGGGCCTGCCCGACGACACCGTGCCGTCCTTCGAGGGTCGCTACCTGACCGACTACACGAGCGAGCAGCTCCTCCGCCAGGCGCAGGGTCTCGTTCCGGTCGCCCCGCCCGGGCGACGCTTCCTCTACTCCGACACCGGTCTCCTCCTCGCCCAGCTCGCGACCGAGAAGGCGGTGGGCGAGCCGTGGTGGGATTTCGTCCGCCGGACCCTCTTCGTTCCGGCCGGCATGGCGACCCCGGTCTCGATGACCCCGGCGCTCCTGCTGCCGCATCGGGTCTCGGCCTACACACTGGACGGCAGCGGTGAGCTCGTGCGCGACCGGCGCCTGGATACCGATTTCGGGCCGCTCTACTCCGACCTCGGGATGACGGTCGCGGACTTCGCGCGCTTCCTCGCCGCTCAGGACGGCGAGCGCCTGCTCTCACGCGGTGGCGTGGCGGAGCTCACGACGCCGTCGCGGCTCGCCGACGGTTCACCCGCGGGAGAGATCTTCCAGTGGAGCCGTTACGGCCTCGGTGTCGGCCTCGACGATCTTCTCGGCGAACCGGTGACACTGCATTCCGGACACAGCGGTGTCGGATTCGTGCGGCTGCCGCGGCGCCGGCTTACGGTGGTGGTCTTCACCAACCTGGAGCATCCCGCCGGGAGCGACCCCGTCGGCCTCGCGATCGGTGTCGCCGGCTGGCTCGAGCCGGTGCTCGCGCTCTCGGCGCTCGCGCCCCTTCAACCGCCGCCCGACCCCGCTCTCGCGCGCCGTCTGCGCTCCGACTACGAGGACTTTCTGACCGGCCAGGCCGCCCTCGAGCGCTATGCGCCGGCTCTCGTGCTGCCAGCCTGGGAAGGCTCTCCAGGTCTCGCTGGACGCCTGCCCCGGCTGGGGGAGTTGCAGGCGTTCGAGGTCTTGCGCGACGCCCCCCTCGACGGCGAGCGAACACTCCTCTGCCGCGCCCGGCACGCAAGCGGCACGATCTACTGGCGGGTGAGCCTCGACCCGCGCGGCGAGCGCATCACCCGCCTCGTCTGGTGGCACGTCTAGGTGGCGAGGGCCTCCAGCAGGCGGCGAGCGAAGGCGACCGCCTCCGGATGTACGGAGTGTGGAAAACCCGGATAGCGTCGCAGGGTGACTTCAGCGTTCTGCCGAGCGAAAGCCGCGGCGCTCTCCTCCACCCGCGGCCAGGGAATGTGCGGATCGGGGTCGCCGCAGCCCAGGTAGACCGGCGTGCCCGCGAGATCGCCCGGATCCTCGAACTCCATGCCCTGCGGGCCGATGCGCCCGCCGACCGCGGCGACGAGGCCGCCCCACCGCCGCGGATGACGCGCCACGAACTCGCTCGCCAGGCAGGCCCCTTGGGAGAAGCCGAGCCAGACGATCCGGTCGTCCGCAATTCCCGCGGCGGCGAGACCGTCGCGCAGGGTCGCGAGCTTGCCGAGCGCCGAGGAGAGCCAGGGCTCGTTCACCGCCAGCGGGGCGAGGAAGCGCTGCGGATACCAGGTGTGGTCGGCCGCCTGCGGCGCGAGGAAAGCCACTCCCGGCTGCGCCAGCGGACCGGCGAAGCCGAGAATGTCCTCCGCCGTAGCGCCGCGGCCATGCACGAGGACGACTGCGGCGGAGGCCTCGGCGAGCGGCGCCCCGGCGGTGAGCACCGGCATCTCCGCGTGCGGATCGGCAAGCCTCATCGCACCGACTCGGTCGTCACCGGCTGGACCAGGGGCGGGAGACCGGCGGCGATCGCGGCGCGCTGCGACTCGAGCCAGGGCGGCAGGACGAGGCTTTGCCCGAGTCTCTCGGGGGCTTCGTCGACGGCGAAGCCCGGACCGTCCGTCGCCAGTTCGAACAGCACGCCACCCGGCTCCTTGAAGTAGACCGACTTGAACCAGAACCGGTCGATGACCGGAGTCGGGTGCGGACCGCTGTCGGCGACCGCGGCGCGCAGCGCGAGCTCGTGCGCCTCGTCGTCGACCCGCCAGGCGAGATGGTGGACGGCCCCCGTTCCCCACATGCCGCGCGGGGTCTCCGGGCGATGCGAGAGGTCGAGGCGGGTGCCGGACGGACCGGCGCCGTCCCTCGCGTCGCCGGGGATCGCCCAGCGGATCCAGCCGCCCTCCTCTGCCATTCGCGTGAAACCCATCGGTGCGGCGAGCAGCGCTTCGGTGGGCGCCAGGTCCCGCAGCGAAAGGCGCGCGCCGTCGAGGCCGCGAATCTGGCGGGCGACGGGCACCGGGCCTTCCTCCCAGGGCGTGAACGGGCGACGGGCGGCGCTCGCGCTCTCGACCAGCGCGAGGCGCAGGCCGTGCGGATCGGCGAGCGGCAGAACGCGATCGCCGAACCGACTCTCGAGCGAGCCTACCGGCGCGCCGTAGCTCTCCAGCCGCGCGCCCCAGTATTCGAGGCTGTCGGGAGCCACGGCCAGCGCGACTTCCGTGGCGAGGCCGTGCCCGGGTCGCGACGGCGCCATCTGGGCCCAGGGGAAGAAGGTGAGGTCGGTCCCCGGGCGTCCTTCGGCGTCGGCATAGAAGAGGTGGTAGGTGCCGGGATCGTCCTGGTTGACGCTCTTCTTGACCAGCTTCATGCCGAGCACTCCGGCATAGAAGTCGAGGTTCTCCTGCGCCGGACCGGCGATCGCCGTGACGTGATGCAAGCCGCGTGTACCTGGAACTGCAACTCCTTGGGACATCGTTCTCCTCCTTCTGGCGGGCCTTTCGAGGCGGCGTCGCGTGCCGCCCGTCGGTCAGCTAACTATCAAACATTGATTAGTCAAGCATTATTCCCGCCGATCGTCAAGCACTCCCGGGAAGGGGGGGATCGGCGGCGGAACCCGCCAGACACACGAACGGGGAAGCGGAACCGCTTCCCCGTCCCAGGCTCGAATACTCGTCAGCATTCGGCGTCTGGCTGCGACAGTCTGGAGGGCCGGCTGGGTGGTGGGACCGTCAAGGTCCGGGCTTCGCACCTGTCACCCGAGGCGACTCGCGAAGCGACAGCGTCAGGCAGCCCGTCGAGGACTCCGCGCCGTGCCCCCGAGGTCGTCGTCCGTCGCGGTGGGCGCGGCGGCCGGCCTCGGGGCTCCTGGTTGGTCCGGTGGCGTCATTCCGTGACCTCCTTGAATCGTTCCCGACTGCCGTTGCGTCCGGTGCCTGCGATTCGAATCGTCGGCTCGAACGACGGCTTTCCTTCGCGAACTACGGGCACCGTACGCCCGCTACGGCAGCCTGTCAAGGGGCGATTTCGCCCCACGAACGGTGCAAGCAGATCGCATGCCGGACTGTCGTCGCGGCGTCGGGCGACGCTTCCCTCAGCCCGCGGGGTCGGATAGCCTTGCGACCGACTTGGAGAACCCCTGATGACCCTGACGCTTCCCCTCAAGCCGCTCGTCTTCGGCACCCCGACAGCGCCCCACCAGGGCCTGGGCGAGATGGTGTCGTCCCTCGTCGGCTCGGAGATCCTGCGCATCGCCGGCGAGGTCCGGGCCCTCGCGGAAAAGGGTCAGCCGGTCCTCAACCTGACCGTGGGCGACTTCTCGCCCAAGCAGTTCCGGATTCCGCGCGAGCTCGAACAGGGGATCGCCCGGGCGCTCGCTGCCGGCCAGACCAACTATCCGCCTTCCGACGGCGTGCCGGAATTGAAGCGCGCGGTGACCGACTTCTATCGCGAGGCGCTCGCCCTCGACTACCCGCAGGACGGTGTCCTCATTGCCGGCGGGGCGCGGCCGCTCATCTATGCGCTCTTCCGCGCGGTGCTCGATCCCGGCGACAAGGTGGTCTACCCGGTCCCGTCGTGGAACAACAACCACTACTGCCACCTCGCGGCAGCGCGCGATGTCGCCGTCGAGACCTCGGCCGCGAACGGCTTCCAGCCGACCGCCTCCGAGCTCGCGCCGCATCTAGCCGACGCCCGCCTGCTGGCGCTCAACAGCCCGTTGAACCCTGCGGGCACCGGCTTCTCGCGCGACCAGCTCCAGGCGATCGCGCAGCTCGTCGTCGACGAGAATCGCCGTCGCGGACCGGGTGCCAAGCCCCTTTTCCTGCTCTACGATCAGATCTACTGGCTGCTCGCCGCGAGTTCCGCACCGCACACGACGCCGGTCGAGCTCGTGCCGGAGGTGGCGCCCTACACGCTGATGATCGACGGCATCAGCAAGGCCTTCGCCGCCACGGGGCTGCGCGTCGGCTGGGCGGTCGGCCCACCGTTCCTGATTTCGCGCATGAAGGACTTCCTGGGCCACGTCGGCGCCTGGGCTCCCCGCCCGGAGCAGATCGCGACGGCGGAGCTCTTCGCCGACGCGGCGCTCGTCGAGAAACTCTCCGGCGCCATCCGCGACGGCATCAACGTCCGCCTGGCGGCGCTCGATCGCGGCCTCACGCGGCTCGCCGCGAAGGGCTACCCGGTACGGCACCTGCCGCCGACCGGCGCGCTCTACCTCTCGGTGCACTTCGACCTCATCCGGGAGGGCGGACGCTTCGAGAACAACCGCGCCGTCCGCCAGTACCTGCTCGAACAGGCCGGCTTCGCGGTCGTTCCGTTCCATGCCTTCGGAACCCGGGCCGACAACGGCTGGTTCCGCCTCTCGGTCGGCGCCGTCGGGGTCGACGAGATCGCCCCGGCGATCGATCGCGTCGAAGCGGCTCTGGCCGCCTGTCTCGCCTGAGTCGCTGGCGGGCTAGGGTCGCGGCAGCGCCGTCAAGAGCTTCTTCGGCGCGACGAGCCGCCAGCCGGCGGTGAGCATCTCTGCAACCATCGTCCAGTTGACCCGGCGGTCGAGCTGGACCCCGACCCAGCCGGAGGGGCCGACGTAGGGCGGCCGGAAGAAGCGGTCGGGGTCGGCCGCGATGCGCAGCTCCTGCTCCCCGTCCTCCGCCTTGATCCAGACCGCCGGGCGCCCGGCGCCGTGATGGTTCTCGGCCGCGGCGTACATCGCGAACAGCTTGTTCTTGACGCGGAACGTCGGCTCGCCCCAGGCCACGACTTCGTGCGCCTCGGGAAGCGCCAGGCAGAGTTTCCGCAGTCTTGCCAACGGATCGGACTTGGTCGCCACGCATGCGATTCTAGTGCGCGCGCTGACTCGGCGACGTCCGGAGTCGCCGTTGCGAGGTTGCCTTCGGTGCTCGGTCGGCATCCCGGATATCGGATTTTCTTGCTTGAGGACGGGTCCCACCTCCCTGCGCGCCGAAGGCAACCTCGCAACGCCGACTCCGCCCTTCATCGGAGAAGGACGCGAGGGACAGCACTGCACGACAGGTAGGGGGGCGGTGGCGTTTTCGCGGGGGCCTCGGCGCGCAGGGAGGTGGGACCCGTCCTCCAGAGAAAAATGTCGGATATCCGGGATGCCGACCGAGCACCGAGGCTTCCGCGAAAACGCCGCCGCCCCCCGGCGAGTTCGAGACGACGCAGCCGGTACCAAAAAGACGAGGGACACATCGCACAGAAAGCGATGTGTCCCCGAAGAGACGACGGCTGTGGAGCGGCGACTCAGCGCTTCTTGACGAACCCCATGACGACCCAGCTGCCCGAACGCTCGTCCTTGCGCAGCTTGAGGAGGCCGTTTCTCTCGGCGTCCTGGAGGAGCTCGGAGAAGGTCGAATAGCCGTAGTAGCCCTCGTTGAACGACGGCTTCTTCCTCTTCATGGTCTGCTTGATCATCGAGCCCCAGAGGACGTCCTTGTTCTCGCGCTGGAGAGCGAGGATCGACTCGGTGAGCATCTGGAAGACCTCGGACTTCTTCTTCGTCAGGCCGGTGAGCGCGGGTCCCTTCTGCTGGTCGCGCCAGACGTCCTCGTAGAAGATGAACTCGTCGCAGTTGTCGATCAGCAGGTTCGAGGACGAGTTCTTCACCCCGATGCCGATGACGTACTTGTTGTTCTCCTTGAGCTTGGAGACCAGCGGCGAGAAGTCGGAATCGCCCGAGAGCAGGACGAAGGTGTCCAGATGCTCCTTCGAGTACGACAGGTCCATCGCGTCGACGACCATCTTGATGTCGGCCGAGTTCTTGCCGGTGTAGCGCCGCTGCGGGATGTCGATGAGCTCGATCGCCGCCTCGTGGAACGGGATCTTGAACTCGCTGTAGCGCTCCCAGTCGGCGTAGGCCCGCTTGACGATGATCTTGCCCTTCTCGACCAGACGCTCGAGGACCAGGTTGATGTCGAACTTCTTGCTCTCCGAGTCGCGCACGCCGAGCGCCACGTTCTCGAGGTCGCAGAAGAGAGCGATCTTCCTCTCCTCCTCCTGGACCTGACGCTGGGACGAGACGGCGACCGGCATCGACATGATGAGTTGACGCGCCAGATCCTCGTCGTCGTCCTCTTCGTCGTCCTCTTCTTCCCACTCGCGCGGCGATTCCTTCGCGGCGCCGGAGCGCGCGTCGGCCTCGCCGGCGCTCGCGGGCGCGGCGGCGACCCCGCCGCGGCTGCGGCCGCGGCCACCCCGACGGCGGCGCCGGCGGCTGGTGCGTTCGGCAGGCTCGCCGGATTCGGCGGTATCGGCACCATCGGCGCCATCGGCGGCTTCAGCGGTGTCGGAGGCATCGGAGGCCTCGCCGGCCTCGTTCGGATAACCCTCACCGGCGGCGTCGACATCGACATCGCCATCGAAGTCTGCGACCTCGTCGGCGACGGCGTGCACCTCGAGGGCGCGGCGCGGCGCGAAGAACCCGCCGGTCTCCCGGGCGGGCAGGACAGGGGCGGCGGCCTCCGCTTCGAGCTCGAGAGCGCGCGCTTCGGCAGCTGCCTCGGCTTCGGCTTCCGCCGCGATCGCGGCGCGGCCGCCAACGAGGTCGGCGATCGACGGCACGCCGTCCTCGGCCGGGCGGTCGTGCTCCTTCTTCCCGCGGACGGTCTCAGGCTCGTCCGACTCTTCTCCCGGCGGACGCAACCACCAGGGACTCACAGCGACACTCCAAACGACGAACGGGTTGATTTCACGCGGACTCCTTGGACAAATGGGCAGGTTCCGTGACCCCGAGGGCGCGAGCGGCGAAGGGCTGCACCTCACTGCGGGGCCGGAACGACCTCCAGTCTAGCACCGCGCCTCCGGTCGGCCGCGGGAGCCACCCCCGGCGGTCGCCCCGGAGCGGACGGGCCACGGTGCTCAGGGCTTCGGAAGGCCCATTCGGCTTGCGCCCACGGGAGCTTCAGCGTACGATCCCGGCCGGTTCTCAAACCCCGTTACTCTCCTGGAGACATCCATGGCCGAGGCGCAAGACAAGAAGTTCCAGCCCTATGTTCCGGCGTCGACGGTCATGCCGGAGTTCACCCTCAAGGCGATCCTCCTGGGGTCGGTTTTCGGGCTGATCTTCGGCGCGGCGACGGTCTATCTCGCGCTCACCGCCGGGTTGACCGTTTCGGCCTCGATCCCGATCGCCGTGCTGGCGATCGGCGTCTTCAAGTACATCGGCAAGTCGACGATCCTCGAGAACAACATCGTCCAGACCATCGGTTCGGCCGGCGAGTCGATCGCCGCCGGCGTCGCCTTCACCATTCCGGCGCTGATCTTCCTCTCGAACGGCGAGTCGTATTTCAACTACTTCAACATCTTCACGCTGTCGCTGGTGGGCGGCATCCTCGGCGTGCTCTTCATGATTCCGCTGCGCCGGGCGCTCATCGTCAAGGAGCACGGTGTGCTCCCCTACCCGGAGGGGACGGCCTGCGCCGACGTGCTGATCGCCGGCGAAAAGGGCGGCTCGCTCGCCAACATGGTCTTCAAGGGGCTCGGGATCGCGACCCTCTACAAGGTGTCGATGGAGATCCTCGGTTTGTGGAAGGCGACGCCGATCTACTCGGCCGCCCGGGACTCCGCCTTCCCTCGGGCGACCGTCAACTGCGACATCACGCCGGAGTATCTGGGCGTCGGCTACATCATCGGACCGAGGATCGCCGGCGTCCTGGTGGCCGGCGGCATCCTGTCGCAGCTGGTCCTCGTGCCACTGATCGCGATCCTCGGCGACGCCATGGCCGCGGCGCTCCCCCCGGGGACCATCCCGATAGGCGAGATGAACTTCAACCAGATCCGCCTCTCCTACGTGCGCTTCATCGGCGCCGGAGCCGTCGCCGCCGCCGGTCTCATCACCCTGATCAAGACGCTGCCGACGATCGCCGCCGCCTTCCGCGAGAGCTTCAAGAGCCTGCGCGAGAAGAAGGGAAGCGGCGGGCCGGTGCCGCGCACCGAACAGGACCTGCCGATCACCTGGGTGATCTTCGGGTCGATCATTCTGGTCGGCGTCATCGCCCTGATGCCGCAGCTGCCCGGTAGCGGTTTCGGCTCGAAGCTGCTCATGGGCATCCTGGTGGTGATCTTCGGCTTTTTCTTCGTCACCGTCTCGTCGCGCATCGTCGGCATCATCGGCACCTCGTCCAACCCGGTTTCGGGAATGACGATCGCGACCCTCATGGGGACCTGCCTGCTGTTCGTCGCCCTCGGCTGGACCGGTGACGCCTATCAGGCGGTCGCGCTCTGCGTCGGCGCCATGGTCTGTATCGCGGCTTCGAACGCCGGCAACACCTCGCAGGACCTGAAGACCGGCTTCCTCATCGGCGCCACCCCGAAGTGGCAGCAGTGGGGGTTGATTATCGGTGTCATCGTTTCGGTCTTCGCGGTCGGCGGAACGATCATGCTGATCGACAACGCCCAGGTTGCCGATCCGATCGTCCAGGGCCACGCCATCGGCTCCTCGGACTATCCGGCGCCGCAGGCGAACCTCATGGCGACGATCATTCGCGGCCTGCTGGCGCAGGACCTGCCCTGGGGTCTGGTCTTCGCCGGCATGGCGATCGCGGTGGTGATCGAGCTCTGCGGCATCAAGTCGCTGTCGTTCGCGGTCGGCCTCTACCTGCCGCTCTCGACCACGATGCCGATCGCCATCGGAGGCATGCTGCGCGGCCTGATGGACCGCAAGTCGGGCAAGGGCCACGACGAGTCGGAGATCTCTTCGGGCATGCTCTACGCCACCGGCCTGGTGGCGGGCGGCGCGCTCACCGGCGTCCTGATCGCGGGCCTGCAGGGCTGGCGCACCGGACCGCAGCGGAGCATCGCCCAGGACATCCTGGACAAGGTCGGGATCCACGGCTGGGAGAGCTACGGCGCGACCGCCGACATCATCAGCCTGGTGATGTTCTCCGGTCTCTGCTTCCTTCTCCTGCGCGCCGCGCAGAAGAAGCTCACCTGATCCCGCTGGCGTCTTGGCAGCAGACGAGGCCGGCCACCCCCCAGGGGTGAGCCGGCTTCGCTGCTTCAGGGGACGCTCGCCGACCAGCGGGTGGTGTTCTGGGACTCGAAGCCGTCGCGGAAGATCCCACCGAGGTTCGAGAAGCAATAGAGCCGGTAGGGACTCGAGCACGACGACTGCAGCGAGGAGGTCGTCCAGTAGCCCCGCGTATCCTGGACATAGCCGAAGGTCGCATCGATCCCGGCGCTCGCGCTCGTCCAGCCGTTGCAGTCTTCGAGCGTCGCGCGGCCGAGACTGGTGCTGCCGGTGTAGGCGTTGTGCCCGAGATAGGTACCGCCTTCGTCCACCACCAGTGCGCTCGGCAGAGTCTGCAGGGAAGGGCTCGCGGTCAGGAGCGCGGCCCGGTTCGCCGCGATCTCGACCCCGTCGAGCCGTTTCCACGGCCCATCCGCGCTCAGCCGGTCGACTGCATCGACGCTGGCCGTCGAGAGCCAGGCGACGAAGCTCTGCGGCGCTGGCAGACCTGCGCTGGTGGCGAGGCTCTGGCAGATGGCGTCGCCGGCGGCGAGGCCCACGGCGCTCCCCGCCTCGGGCCAGCTGCCGAGGTCGCCGGGGCCGGTGACAGAGGTGACGAAAGCCAGCAGCCCGGGGCCCTCCCAGGCCGGCAGTGCGTCGCCGCTCCCGGACTCGAAACAAAGCAGCCGCCCGCTGGCGCCGCAACTGCCGAGGCCGGAGGAGGTCCACCAGAACCCGCCGGCGGCGGTCAGCCCATAGCGACCGTTGCCGGCGCTCCCCGACGTCCAGCCGGAACAGTCGCCGCCGGCGTAGGCGGCTCCCGTGGCGTTCGATCCGGTGAGCAGGGACGAAGCCTGCAGCAGTTCCCCGGTCTCGTCGACCGCCGGCGGATGGAGAAGCGCCAAGTCCGAGGTCAACTCCGACAGGCTGTTCGCGAACGGCCGGCCGTCTATCCGCTGCCAGGGACCGGCGTCGGGAAGCCCCAACTGCCCGCAGTCATCGACCTTCAGCCCGTCGAACCCGGCGACCCGGCAGTAGGCATCTTCGGACAAAGTCGACAGCCAGGCGCGGAAGTCCTGCCAGGAAGGCAGCCCGGCGTCGTCGTGCGCCAGGGTCTGACAGATCGCATCGCCGGCCGCGAGACCGCTCAGTCCCTGCGCCTGGGGCCAGGTCGAGAGGTTCGTCGAGCCGGCGACCGAAGTCACGAACATCTTCTTCACCGCCGCCGCAGCGGGGGCGGCGATGGCGACGACCAGAAGGAATGTCGGCACCGTGCGCCGGAGGGCGTTGCGTTGCGGCGTTCCGAATCGAGCCATGGTCGCGGTCTCCAGAGGTGTCCTGCCTCCTCTACCGCGAATCTGTCGGCTCAGGGGACAGGCGGGTTGCGTTCCTCCACTTCGACGCCCCGCAGGGCGAAGCTCCGTTTGCGGAACCACCAGATGCCGAGGAGATCGACCGCCGGCTTCCAGAGGAACGCGACGAAGCCGTAGCTCGACGTTCCTCCCTGGCGCGGGCGGTGGTTCACCGGCACCTCGGCGAGCCGGAAGCCGCCGGCTTTGGCCATCGCCGGCATGAAGGAGTAGAGCGTTTTCAACGGCAGCAGAACGGGCACGACCTCGCGCCGGAAGACCTTGAGGGCGCAGCCGCTGTCCTGCATCCGGTCGTCGAGCAGGCGACCGCGAATCGCGTTGGCGAACTTCGACATGGCGCGCCGCAGCCACGAATCGCGCCGCCCGGCGCGGATCCCGACCACCATGTCGGCGGCATCGGAGCCAGCGAGGAGCGGCAGGAGGGCCGGAATGTCGGCCGGATCGTTCTGGCCGTCGCCGTCCATGGTGACGACGAAGCGGCCGCGGGCGCGATGCAGGCCGACGCCCAGGGCCGCAGCCTGGCCGCGGTTCTTCGGCAACCGGAGGTGGCGGTAGTGTGCGTGCGCGGCGGCCGCCTGCTGCAGGATCTCGCCGGTCGCGTCGCGGCTACCGTCGTTCACCATCAGCAGCTCCCAAGGTTCGCCCAGGGTAGCCATGGCGCGTTCGATCTCGGCGATGAGGGTCGCGGCGTTCGCGGCCTCGTTGTAGAACGGCACGACGACCGAATAGACAGGCGCAGCAGACTTCGGCAGGGCGCTCACCCGGAGACTCTACCGGCTTCCCCGGCCGGCGGTGCTGGCGGTGGCGGCGATGGCGGCGATGGCGGCGCGCCGGAGGAGAGCGCCTCTCCGGAGGCGCAGGGGCCGAAGAGATCCACGTCACGCCCGCCATCGCGCTGCGGACGGCCGGCGGCCACGAGCTCGCGGCGCAGCGCCTCGTTCTTCTGCCGGACGAGAAAGGCGCGGGGCGTTCCGCAGTCGCCCACGGCACCCTCCAGCCACGCCGGAGAACGCATCGGCCCGGCCTCGCCCACCATCTGCGAATAGCGGCGCAGGATGTAGTTGCTACGCAGCCAGAGGCCGTCCGCCGTCACCAGGACCAGCGGCCGTTCGAGATAGAAGGGGAGCGACGCCGGAAAGGTCTCGACGGCGACGATCTCGATCCCTTCGCCGAAGGTACCGTCGATCGATTGCGCGAGGCTGCGTGCCGAGCGCCGCTCGCCGACGGCCTCGACCAGCGGCGCCGTCGCGAGGAGGAGCGCGAGCGGCGGCAACGCCAGCGTGATCAGGGCTGCGAGCGGCGAACGACTGGCGAGAAAGGCCGCCACACCCGCGAGCAACCAGATCGTCCCCAGCGCCGCCGCCACCCCGGCGACCGTCGCGCCGTCGGCACCCTCGACCCGCGAAAGAAGCTTCGGGGCGGCGCCCAGCCCGAGCGCGAGAACCGTGCCTCCGAGCACGGCCCACAGCATCGCCGCGAAACGCACGCCGGGCAACCGGGCGCCGTTCGGCGTCTCGACCCAGAGCCAGATCGAGAGCAGCACGAGCGCCGGCACGAGCGGCAGAATGTAGTGGATGCGCTTCGAGTGCAGGATCGAGAACAGCACGAACGGCACCACGAACCAGCTGGCCAGGAAGCGAATCCGGGACTCGCGCGCCCGGAAGGCGGCGGCGACCCGGCGCGCGCCGGCGAGAGGCACGACCGACCAGGGCAGCGCCCCGAGAAGCGCCACCGGCAGGTAGTACCAGGACGGGGCGTCGCGCTTGAGCTCGTTGCTGGTCAGGCGACTCCAGGTCTCGGTGACCAGGGCGTAGTGGAGGAAATCGGGATCGGCCCGGCTGACGACCCAGAGCCAGGGTCCGATCAGGACGGCGAGCACCAGCGGTGCGCCGCGCTCGACCAGGCGCCCTGCCCGGCGCCGCCAGAGCGCCCAGGGAAGAACCGCCGCGAGCGGCACCAGCAGCGCCACCGGGCCCTTGGTGAGAACGCCGAGGCCCATGGCCGCCCAGGCGACGACGCTCCAATAGCGGAAGGCGCTACCGTCTCCGTTTTCCGCATCGCGCTCGACAGCGAGGTAGAACGCCCCGACGGCGGCGCAGATCCAGAGCGTCAGCATGGCGTCGAAGATCACGATCTGGGTGTAGACGAGCGGCAGCGGCGTCGCCGCCGCCGCGAGACCGGCGAGCGCCCCCGCCCGATCGCCCCACCAGCGCCGCGCCAGGGCGCCGACGCCGAAGGCGAGCGCCAACGTGCAGAGGACGGCCGGCAGACGCGCCGCGAGCTCCGTGGCACCGAGCGCCTTCATCGCCAGCCCGCCGGCGGCGTAGTAGAGGAACGGCTTGTCGAGGAAGAGCAGGTCGTTCAAGCGCGGGACGAAATAGTCGCCGGAGACGCTCATCTCGCGCATCACCTCGGCGTTCCTCCCCTCGTCGGGCTCGAAGAGCGCCCGGCTGCCGAGCTGGAAAGCGATCGCCAGACCGAGGAGGAGCGCCCAGAGGACGAGGCAGAGTCGCTCCCGTCGCGAGAGGTCCCTACTCCGGCGGTCGGCTGGGTCCACGAGGGAAAACGATAGCGCATGCACCGTCAGGCGGGTGCCGCCCGTTTGGCCGGTTTCCGCCGCCGCACACGACTCGTCCGGGTTCCCCGCCCGGCCCTTTCTGTAGACTCGACGCACGCCATGAAGATCGCCCTCCTCGTCTCCGGCGCCTCGGGAATGCTCCTGCCGCGCCACCTCCTCGGCGCGCTCACGCGCCGGACGGACGTCTCCCGCCTCCATCTCGTGGTCTCCAAAGGGGCCAGCCAGGTGCTCTTCCATGAGCTCGGACGCGACCGCACCGGCGCCGAGGCGCTGGTCGAGTCGGCGGCACTTCCCGAGTCCGCGCGCGCCAAGGTCGTCGTCCATCGCGACAACGAGCTCGACGCGCCGATCTCCTCGGGCTCCTACCGGCTGGCGGGGACGCTCGTTCTGCCGTGCAGCTCGGGGACGCTCGGAGCGCTCGCGACCGGCTCCGCCACGACCCTCCTGCACCGCGCCGGCGCGGTGGCGCTCAAGGAGCGCTGGCCGCTGGTCCTGGGCTTCCGCGAGACGCCGCTCAATCTGGTGCACGTCGAGAACCTGCGCACCATGGTCTGGGCGGGCGCCATCGTCGCGCCGCCGATCCCGGCGTTCTATCTCGGCGGCGAGACCCCCGAGCAGTTTCTCGACGCCTACGCCCTGCGCCTGATGGATCACCTGGGGCTGCCCGGCGGCGACGAGGAGCTGCGCTGGCACGGCGGCGAGCGTGGCGCGCGCGGAGCGGGTGGACCTGGATGATCGGGAGAGGGCGCTGGCGGGGCGGATGCGTCCTGACGCCGCTCCTGGGTCTACTGCTGGCCGTCGCGCTCGCCTGCGCGAGCGGCCCGCCGCAGGAGCACGGAGAATTCCGCACTCCCGAGCTCGTCGAGCTCACGCTGCTCGATCCGGCGCTGACGCTCGACATCCGCTACGCCACCGCCGACAACTTCGTCGGCCGCCCGGTCTATACCGAAGCCCGCGCCTTCCTGCAGCGCCCGGCCGCCGAGGCGCTCGCGCGCGCCCGCCGGCGACTCGAGCCGCAGGGCTACGGCCTGCGGATCTTCGACGGCTACCGCCCCTGGTCGGTGACCAAGGTTTTCTGGGACGCGACGCCGGCCGACAAGAAGGCGTTCGTGGCCGATCCGAAACAGGGCTCGCGGCACAACCGCGGCTGTGCCGTCGATCTGACGCTCTTCGACCTCGCGACCGGCCGTGAGGTCGAGATGCCGTCGCCCTACGACGACTTCAGCGAGCGCGCCCATCCCGATTTCACCGGCGGCAGCCCCGAGGCGCGCGCCCACCGCGACCTCTTGCGCGCCGCGATGGAGGCCGAGGGCTTCACCGTCTACGAGCACGAGTGGTGGCACTTCGACTACCGTGACTGGCGGAGCTACCCGATCCAGAACCTCGCCTTCGCGGAGATCCGCCCGGCAGACTAGGTCAGGGCACCTCCACCGACCAGCCGCTGCCCGTCCCGTTTTCGAAGGAGTGGAAGAAGACGTGGTCGGGGTCGACAACTCCCGTGGCGCCAGCGTTGTTGCCCGGATTCGGCGTCGTCGGGTCGAAGTCGGCGGCGGAGTCGTCGGTGTCGTCCATGTCGACGGTGCAGTCCAGCGTCGACGTGCCGCCGTCGATCGAGAGGTCGCGCTGAACGGCGCTGCCGGGAGGCAGGCCGATGGCAGTATCGTAGGGCGTTCCGGTGGTCGGATCCGCCACGTTGTAATTTCCCCAGCCGAAACAGTCGACCGGGCTCTCGTCGAAGCAGAGCTTGCCCCCGGCCGGAGAAATCCTCGCCGGCATCCGCAGGTTGGCGGTGAGCCCGAAGAGCGCCTCGGCGCTGCTCGTTGCGACGAGCACGCGCGCCTGGCTCGCAGCGTTGGCGACCGAGCCCGGGAAGACCACCGGCGAACCGATCGCCGCGCCGTCCGAGTCGAAGAAGCCGACCCCGTGTCCACCGAGGAGGTTCTGCCCGGCGGTGCACATCTGCAGCACGACGTATTGCGCTTCCGGGTGCGTCACGTCGCCGGCATAGACCTGGACGATGCGCATGTTGTGGAAGGTGGCCGCGGCCGGAGCGGCGGAAACGACGAGACTGGCGGCGACCAGCGCCGCGGCGAGCTGCCTGTGGCCCATGAGTGACTCTCCTGAATTCGGCGGAGTCTAGACCACGAGGTCGCCGGACGGGTGTGAAACAGCCAACGGCAGCAGCGGCACCCGCGCGGGGCCTTCTGCCGGAGAGGCGTACAATCGGCGCCTCAACCCCGATCCGGGCCCGGAGGCCGTTCGCTCATGCGCAGCCAGTTTCGCTCCGCACTCCTTCCCATCGCGCTCGCCTGTGGGCTGAGCCACGACACTCTCACCGCCCAACCGGCCTACATGGTGGCGGATCTGGGCGAGACGACGCCCTACGGCTATTCCCTCTGGTACGGACCGCTCTCGGACCAGCTGTCCGTCGGCGGCAGGTTCTATTTCTTCGAAGACGACGGCATCCACGGCCGTGAGCTCTGGCGCAGCGACGGCACGGCGCTCGGGACCTATCTGATCCGCGACCTCTGTCCGGGCTCCTGCGGCACCCGATTCCCATTCTGGAGCTCCTTGGCCGCGCTCGGCGATGACCTGCTGTTCGCTGCCGACGACGGTGTCCACGGAGTCGAGCTCTGGATCACCGATGGCACCGCGCTGGGGACGCGCATGGTGCTCGATCTCCAGCCGGGATACGGATCCTCGGCCATCCAGAATCTGACGACCGCCGGGGATCAGGCCTTCTTCGTCGCACAGAGCGACGGCCAGCATTCCGCACTCTGGCGGACCGACGGTACGGCGAAGGGCACCTATGCCATCACGCCGCCAGGGCCGATGGAGAGCTTCGCACCGAGCTCGATTCACCCCGGGCCCGGCTTTCTCTATCTGTGCAACGCCGTCTGGGGCGGACAGGCGGGCCTCTGGCGAAGTGACGGAACCTCGCCCGGAACCACCTTCGTCGCCCCCGTCGGTTGCTGGCAGAACTCGATCGGCAAGCGGGGCACGATGATCGTGAGCCCGGAGGGCGTGCTCTATTTTCAGGGCCAGGCGGGCACGCCCGGGCCGGTCGACCCCGAGCTCTGGCGCTCCGACGGCACGCAACTCGGAACCTGGCGCGTGAAGGACATCTTTCCTGGTGGCAACGGCTCCTGGCCCTCGGGGCTCGTCTTCCTGGGAAGCGAGCTCCTGTTCACGGCCGACGGATCTTCCGGCAGCGGGCTCTGGCGGACCGATGGCACAGAAGCCGGGACCGTGCCGATCCCGCTCGCCGATGACGCTCAGCCGCTCACGTTCTGGGGAGAATGGACGGTCGCCGGAGGGAGCTACTTCTTCGCCGCGACCGATCCCGATCACGGCACCGAGCCTTGGGTCTACGACGGCGTCACCGCTTCGCGAATCGTCGACCTCGTGCCCGGAGCCGACTCGTCGATCGTTTCCGACTTCCCCTATTCGGCGCGTGCGGTCTTCGAAAGCTTCGGCGCTGAGGCGATCTTCACCGCCGCCGGCGATGCCTTCGGTCTGGAGGTCTGGCGCACCGACGGTTCCGCCGCCGGAACGGTGCGCATCTCCGACATCGCCCCCGGCGCCGAAGGCCTGCGTCTGCCGGTCTTCTGGCCGCTCCATGAGGCTTCCCTCGGCGGCAGGCCGCTGCTCTTCGAGAGCCAGCCGGCGACCGGGGAACGCCTCTGGCGCCTCGATCCCTCCGGCAGCGCCATGCAACTGGTCGATGTCCTGAACGCGCAGACACCGCTGTTCGAGCCGCGCGGCACCGACCGCCTTTCGCTCTTCGAACCGGAGCGCGGGAGCGACTGCTTCGAGGGGACCGGCGCCCACCTGTTCTTCGAGAATCGCCTGAGCGAGCCTCCCGTGATCGACCTCTTCCGCACCGACGGTGCGCTCTCGGGACCGGAGCCGATCTTCGCCGCGCTCCCGCCGCGCGACGGCGCGTGCGGTCACCAGGGCTCTCGCCTGCTCTATGTCCGGGAAACTGATCCACCCAACGGAGATGCGGAGCTGCTCGCGATCGACGCGGCCTCGGGCCAGAGCGAGACGCTCCTCGCCTCGGGGGTCGAGCTCCGAAGCCAGCCACCCTTTTTCGACCTCGGCGACCATCAAGTCTTCGGATCGGGATTGGCGCTGTTCCGGACCGATGGCACCCCAGCGGGAACGACCCTGCTCGCGAACGAACTGGTCGGGTATGGATCGCGCATCGATCGGTTCCTCGGCGAGATCGTCATCGCCGAGTCGGTACTCTGGATCACCGACGCGAAAGAGCCGACCGGCGCGCGCCTCCTGCTCGATGGCGACAGCGTCAGCCTCTATGTCGCGCCCGAGCTCGCCCCGCTGGGGACGACCCTGGTCTTCCTCGTCTGGGACGAAGCGCACGGCGGGGAGATCTGGACGTCGGACGGCACCGCCGAGGGCACCGCGCTCCTGGTCGATGCCGTGCCCGGCCCCGGGTCGCTCTTTCGCGGCGTTTCGATCGACCGCTACGCCGAATACCACGACGCGGAGCTCGTCGGAGCCGACACGTTCGCCGTTCTCGCCGGCGCAACTCCTGCCGCCGGCGAGGAGCTCTGGGTCACCGACGGGACGGCGCTCGGGACGGGTCTGCTGCGCGACATCTACCCCGGCGACTACCCGTCGACGCCGCGGCAGTTCACCCGGCTCGGCAACCGCATCGTCTTCTCGGCCGAGGACGAGGCGCACGGGCTCGAGCTCTGGGTGACCGACGGGACCTATCCGGGGACGACGCTCCTCAAGGATGTCGCGCCCGGTCTCGCCTCCTCGGTGCCCGACGACCTCGTCGTCCGCGATGGCGTCCTCTACTTCTCCGCCTGGTCGCCCAGCTACGGCCGCGAGGCGTGGAAGAGCGACGGCACGGCCGCCGGCACGGTGCGCATCTCCGACGTCGCCCCGGGGCCGCTCTCCTCCTCGCCGCAGCGCTTCGCCCGCGCCGGGAACCGCCTCTACTTCTCGGCGACCGACCAGGTCCGCGGCTATGAGCTCTGGGCGATCTCCGACGACGGTACAATCCCCCTTTTCCTCGACGGCTTCGAAAACGAATCGACCAGCCGCTGGTCGGGGGCGATCCCATGAAGGCACCTCGAGCGCAGACTGCCATCGGCGTGAGCCTGCTCCTCGCACTCGGCGTCGCCACCTCCGGCACCTTCGCCCAACCTGAATACCAGGTGGCGGACATCGGCCCCGCGGTCGCGTTCCACTACGACGACTGGAACGAGACCAACGCGATCGTCGAAGCGAACGGGCTGATGTTCTTCTTCCAGAGCGACGGCGCGAACGGTCGCGAGCTCTGGCGCAGCGACGGCACCACCCTCGGCACTTACATGCTGCGCGACCTCTGTCCGGGCTCCTGCGGCAGCCGCAACTGGTTTCGCGGTCCGCTGGCTGCGGTGGGCGAGCGCCTCTTCTTCGCTGCCAACGACGGCGTCCACGGCCTCGAGCTCTGGGTCACCGACGGCACGGCGCTCGGCACCACGCTGGTGCTCGACCTCCAGCCCGGCTGGGAGTCCTCGTACCCCGCACTCCTGACGGCAGCGTCCGGACAGCTGTTCTTCACCGCCCGCGGCGCGGATGACGTCACCGCCCTCTGGCGGAGCGACGGGACGGCGAAGGGCACCTATCGGGTCTCTCCCGAGGGCGTCTCGTTCGCGAACCTGAGCGCCATCCATCCGGGTCCGGGGTTTCTCTATCTCTGTAACGGCGGCTCGGGTGGAGAGGGCGGCCTGTGGCGGTCCGACGGCTCGCCGGGCGGCACCTACTTCCTCGCCCCGCTGAGCTGCTTCGATCCGTACTTCGATCGCGATCCCCACGCCGCCCTGCTTCCGAACGGGGACCTGCTGGTCTCCGCGGCGGGCCCGCTCGGCGGAGAGGAGCTCTGGCGGTCCGACGGCACTCCGGGCGGAACCACTCTGGTCGCCGATCTGCGACCGGGCGGCATCGGCTCCCAGCCGATGCACTTCGCCCGCCTCGGAGCTGAGGTCGTCTTCACCGCGGGTACCGGGGCCGGCGAGGCGGCCCTCTTCCGCAGCGACGGCACCCCTGCGGGGACCCTCGCGGTGCCGCTCCCGCCGGGCTCCGCTCCCGCCCACCTTCCCGGCCAATGGGCTTCCGATGGCGCGCGCTACTACTTCGGCGGCAAGGACGCGGCCCACGGTCTCGAGCCCTGGGTGTTCGACGGCGTCACCGCGCAGCTCGTGGCGGATGTCGTCCCGGGGCCTACCTCGTCGCTCGACGAGGATGTCTTCAATCGCTCGTTCTTCGCGATCGTCGGCGATGCGCTCGTTTTCGCGGCGGACGACGCGGTGAACGGCGAGGAGATCTGGCGCAGCGACGGCACCGGCCCGGGCACCTACCGACTCTCCGATCTCGGTCCCGGTCCCGACCCGATGGCGATTGTCATGTGGGACGGCTGGCACCGGCCCTCGGTGATCGCCGATCAACTCTACTTCTTCGAAGAGCAGTCGGCGGACGGCTATCGCTTCTCGCGCACCGACGGCACGACGGTCGGGCCGACGGTCCTCCGGTCGATCGACAACCAGGCTTCGGCCTTCCAGCCGGTGGCGCGCGATCGCGGATCGCTCCTCGAGTACAACCTCGGGCACAACTGCTTCGCCGCCGCCGGGTGGCGCGTGTACTTCGAGCTGCAGCGCGAAACGACCTACGAACCGGACCTCTGGACCACCGATGGCACGCTCGCGGGCACCCAGGTCGCACACGCCGGATTCGACTCCGGGTACGGTTTCACGCCCTGCGCGGGTGCCGGGGACCGACTGCTCTTCTTCGATACGCAGGAGAACCAGCAGGCGTTGCGGGCGCTGACGCCGGATGCGGCCACGCCCGAAGAGCTCCTCGCGGGGTATGGCGGATCGACCCTGCCGCCCTTCCTCCCCTCGGGATCCGGGCTCGTCTTCGCAATGACCGACGGTCTCTTCCGTTCCGACGGCACCTCCGCCGGAACCTCGATGATCGCGGCGACGGCCTACGCGACCTGGCTCGCACCCTGGGGCGATCAGGTGTTGTTCGGTGCGGAAGGACTCTTCGCCACCCAGGCCGCGAGTATCGTGCCCCTCGAGCTGACGCCGCCGGCAAGCGTCATCGCCGTCAGCGAGATCGTCGCCCTCGGTTCGCGGATCGTGTTCGTGGCCGAATCCAACACCGCCGGTTCCGAGCTCTGGGTGAGCCACGGCCTCCCCGGCGATGCCACGTTGCTCGCCGACCTCGTGCCCGGCAGCGCGGGCGCGCTCGTGCGCGTCGGCGGCCTCGACGGGATGATGGACGTCCGCGCGCCGCAGCTCGTGGCGCTCGACGATGTCGCAGTCTTCGTGGCACTCACTCCAGCGCTCGGACGCGAGCTCTGGGTCACCGACGGCACCGCGCCCGGCACCGGCCTGATGCGCGATATCTATCCCGGGGACTATCCCTCGACGCCGCGCAATCTCACGCGGGTGGGCAGCCGGATCGTCTTCTCGGCCGAGGACGACGAGCACGGAATCGAGCTCTGGGCGACCGACGGCACCTTCGAGGGGACCGTCCTGGTGAAGGACATCGCTTCCGGCGGTGCCTCTTCGCGTCCCGACGATCTCGTCGTCCGGGATGGCGTCCTCTACTTCTCCGCCTGGTCGCCCAGCTACGGCCGCGAGGCGTGGAAGAGCGACGGCACGACCGCCGGCACGATGCGGATCTCCGACGTCGCCCCGGGACCGCTCTCCTCCTCGCCGCAGCGCTTCGCTCGCGCCGGCAACCGTCTCTACTTCTCCGCCACCGACCAGATCCACGGCTTCGAGCTCTGGGCGATCTCCGACGATGGCTCCGTGCCGCTCTTCCTCGACGGCTTCGAGTCGAGCGGCACGGAGCGCTGGTCGGCGAGCGCGCCGTGAGCCGGGCGGCTGGCGACCGCTAGCCCCGTCGCTCGACCACGACTTCGAGGTACTCGGACGGCAGCACCAGCGTCTCGTCCCCCGAGCGGTTGCCGCGCTCGAGCAGCGCGAAGAGGTCCTCCGTGAACGCCGCCCGCTGCGCCGGCGCGAGCGCCTCGAAAGCGCGCTTCATCGGCCCGTAATAGCTGCGGAAGACGTGCACCCAATGCAGCGGGGAGCGGTAGCGGAAGACGAACTTGCGGCGCGTCGACCGGATGGCCGTGGCGTGCTCTCCGAAGAGCTCCTGCAGGCGCGCCCGGGTGCCCCAGAGCGCTGGCGAGCGGACGCCCGCCGGCGGCGGAAGATAGGTGCCGATGGTCCGGAAGAGCTGTCCGATGAAGCTCTCGGGGGTCCAATTGGCGAGGCCGATCCGGCCGCCCGGACGGCAGACGCGGACGAGCTCAGCGGCAGCGCGGTCCTGGTCCGGCGTGAACATCACGCCGAAGGTCGAAAGCACCACGTCGAACAATCCGTCGCCGAAAGGGAGGTTCTCGGCGTCGGCCTCCTCGAAGCGGATCGTCTGTCCCTCGGCCTCGGCGCGCCGGCGGCCGCTCTCGAGCAGTGCCGGAACGTAGTCGGTGGAGGTGACGTCGCAGTTGCGCCGCGCCGCGGCGAGAGTGGCGTTACCGTTGCCGGCGGCGACGTCGAGGACGCGCTCTCCAGCGCGCAGATCGAGCGTCTCGCAGAGCTGCTCCCCGACGAGCTGCAGCGTGGTGCCCACGACGGCGTAGTTGCCCGTCGACCATACGCCCTGTTGACGTGACTTGATGGCGGGGAAATCGATGGCGGATTCTGTCTTCATGGTTCGATACCTCATGTGGCCGATTCGATGAACGGAGGAAGCGTCAGTTCACGGAGGAAGACCAGCCGTCTCGGTTGCCCGATTCGAAACCGTCGAGAAAGAGGTGGCTGTAGAGGACGAGCGCGGCGCCGTCGTCCGCCGCGACGGTGTCGCGGCTCCACTCGCCGAGCACGAGATCGGACTGGCCGTTGCCGTCGAAGTCGCCGACGCCGAAGTTCGCCCCGAAGCCGAAGGCGGACTGCGCGTCGAGGGGCCCGGGAACCCCCCCGCTGCGCGGCACGAATCGGCGATAGCGCGTGTCGATGAGCCCGGGATTGCCGGCGAGCACGTGCACGGCGCCGTCGTCCTCGGTGAAGGAGTCGTTGCCCGGCGTCCCGACGACGAGATCGTCGTAGCCGTCGGCATCGAAGTCGCCGGTCGTGAGCGCGCCAGCGAAGCGATCCAGGGTGTGACTGATGCCACCCAACAGAGACTCCCACCACCACTGCCAGGCAGCGAGGTTGAGACCGCCTCCGCCGCCCAGCGGGGAGCCCGGGGCGCCGTAGACGAGGCCCAGCATGCCCATGTCGACCTCACCGTCGTTGCCGTCCTCGTCGGGCACGCCGATGACGAGGTCGTCGAACTGATCGCCGTTCAGGTCGCCGGCCGCGAGGGTCGCGGCAAAGTGGTCGCCGCTTTCACAGTTGCCGCCGTGGCCCGCCTCCCCCAGCCAGTGGTTGTTGGCGAAGATCAGTCCGTTCGGGCTGCCGAAGAGCACCAGCACTGCGCCGCAGTCGTCCTCGTTGGGCGCGCCGATCGCCAGGTCGTCGCAGCCGTCGCCGTTGAAGTCGCCGGCGGCGACCGCGGCGCCGAAGCGGTCCCCGATCTCCGCCTCGTCCGGAAGCCCCTCTTCGCCCTCCTTGATCCGGTAGCCGTCGAACGGCATCAAGCCGCCGTTGCCGCCGTTCGCGACCAGCACCGAGCCCGCGTGCGCTCGGGTGCCCGCCGGCCCGGCGTGCGCGTCCCCTGGAAAGCCGACCGCGAGGTCGTCGAAGAGGTCGCAGTTGAAATTCCCCACGGCGAGGGCATTGCCGAAGCCGGAGGTGTTTCCTGGCCCCGGCGCGGGAAGGCCTGCCGCGCCCGGCGCGAGGACGTGATCGGCGACCAGCTCGATGCCGTTCGGATAGCCATAGTAGGCCGACACGCTTCCGGTCTCGCCTGGAGAGCCGTTGCCGGGCTCGCCGACCGCAAGGTCGGCATGGCCGTCGCCGTTGAAATCGCCGGCCGCGAGCGCATAGCCGGCGCGATCGTTCGCCTCGGCCGGCGCGGGCGTGCCCGAGTTCTCCGGCGACAGGACGAAGACGGCCGAGGTCAATCCGAGCCCCGGCAGTCCCATGCGGACCTGGACCGCGCCACAGTTGTCGAGGGCGAGGCCGTCGCCGCAGTCGTTGCCGGGGATTCCGGTCGCGAGATCGTCCGCGCCGTCGGCGTTGAAGTCGCCGCTGGCGAGGGCTCCGCCGAAATAGTCGAGCGCGAACGGACCGTGCAGCCCCTGGATCTCTTCCGTCAGGAGCTGCGCGCGAGCGGGCGAGACGCCCACCCAGGGAATCGGCCGGGCCCGGCCTGGAGCGGCGAGGACCAGGGTCGAGGTGAGGACCACGAGGAGTGGAAACAGGGTCGACTTCGGACGTGAATGCGAGTTTTCGTTTCTCATGTCCATTACGCGCCGATCGCCCTCTCCACCCGCCATCGGCCGCCAGGGAGCGTGGCGCGGGCAGGGCCCGGCTCGGCATAGACTGCGCGCCATGGCGCGGCGAGCCGCCGATCCGGAGGGGGTCACCGAGCTGCTCCAGGGCTGGCGCGAAGGCGACGAGCACGCCTCGGCGCTGCTCCTCGAGAAGGTCTACGCGACGCTCAAGCGGATCGCCCTCGGCCAGCTGCGCGGCGAGCGCTCCGACCACACCCTGCAGCCGACGGCGCTCGTGCACGAGGCCTATCTCCGGATCCTCGGCCAACGCGAGCTCCCCTGGCGCGATCGCGCCCACTTCTTCGGTCTCGCCGCAGTCACGATGCGGCGTGTCCTGGTCGACCATGCGCGGCGCCGGAGCGCCAGGAAGCGCGACGCCGAGCAGCTGCGGCCGATCACTATCACCGCGGGCGCCGACGGCGATGTCGACCTGCTCGATCTCGACCGCGCCCTGACACGCTTCGCCGAGGAGTTTCCGCGCCCCGCGCGGGTGGTCGAGATGCGCTACTTCTCGGGCCTCGAGCTCGCGGAGGTCGCGACGGCGCTCGACATCTCCCTGCGCACGGCGGAGCGTGACTGGCGGTTCGCTCGCGCTTGGCTGCGCGACGCACTCGCCGCTCCCGCGTGACCGGAGATCCCCGCCTCCGCGACCTTTACCTCGAGGCGGTCGAACTCGACGACGTCGCGCGGGAGGAGCTGCTCGGCCGTCTCCGCGCGGCGGAGCCGGCGCTCGCCGCCGCGCTCGCGAGGCTGCTCGCACGGCCGGAATCCGAGGCCTCACCCATCGACCGCCTGCCGGCTCTCGGCGCCCCGTCGCGCGATCCGGCCACAGTGCCCACGCGCGTCGGGCCGTATCGCATCCTCCGCGAGATCGGCCGGGGCGGCATGGGACGGGTCTTCCTCGCCGAACAGGAAACGCCCGATTTCAGGCGCACCGTCGCCCTCAAGCTCATCGACCGCCACGCGGAGGACGACGAGGCGGTGCGCCGTTTCCGCGACGAGGTTCGGATCCTCGCCGCTCTCGACCATCCCGGCATCGCGCGCTTCCTCGACGGCGGGCGAAGCCCGGAGGGGATCTGGTTCCTGGCCCTCGAATACGTCGAGGGCGTCGATCTGCTCAGCCACGCGCGTCAACTCAAGCTGGACATCCCGGCCCGCGTCCGCCTGTTCCTCGCGGTCGTTGACGCGGTCGCCTTCGCGCACGAACGCGGGGTCGTGCATCGGGATCTCAAACCGGGCAACGTGCTGGTCGGCCGTGACGGTTCTCCCCGGCTGCTCGACTTCGGCATCTCGAAACTGCTGGATCCCGAGGAGGGGGCGGGCCTCACCACGACTCGGCAAGCAGGCCGCCCGCTCACTCCCGCCTACGCCAGTCCGGAGCAGCTCGAAGGCGGCGCCGTGACCACCGCTTCCGACAGCTACTCGCTGGCCGTGATGCTCTACGAGCTGCTCACGGGCGCACGCCCGAGCACCACTTCCGCGCGCTCCGGCACCGCTCCTGAGCCGCCGAGCGCTCTGGTCCGGCGGGCTTCCAGCTCGGCGCAGGAGGGCTCCACGACGGCGCGTCGATCGCCCGCCAGGCGGTTGCGCCGACGCCCCATCTCGCGCGATCTCGACGCCATCTGCCTGTTCGCGCTGCGTGCCGACCCTGCTGCGCGATATCCCGGCGCCGCCGAGCTCGCAGCGGATCTTCGGCGGTATCTCGAGGGCTCGCCGGTCATGGCGCGGCTGCGGTCAGGGCGCAGCCCGACTCGCGAGCTCCTGGCGAGGCATCGGACCGCTGCAGTGCTCACCGCCGCCCTGCTGCTCGCGGCCCTCCTGTTCGGACTGTCCTCGCTCCTTCGTGTGCAGGCCGATGGAGCGGTCCGGACAGCTCTCCGGGCTCGGTCGTTTCCTCTGGACGCCACGCGGCTCCCCACCCTGGAGGACGCGCAGCGACGATGGTCGGAGGCGCCGAGCGACACGGCCGCTGGCGCCGTGGTAGCCATGGTTCTCGTCGAGCAACGGCGATTCGAAGAGGCGCGATTCGCCATTCAGCGCATCCGCCAGATCCCTGGGCGGGAGCTCGACCCGCTTGCCGACTACGCGGAAGCGGCCAGCGCGGTGGCGCTCGGCGAGCATCAACGCGCGCTCGTCCTGTTCACCCGCGGCCTCGAGACTGCGGTGCGTGAGCAGCGCAGCGATCTCGTCGGAGGTCTGCGCCTCGCCCGCGGCACGACGCTGCTCCGCCTCGGCGAGCGCACTGCAGCGCGGAGCGAGCTCGAGGCGGCCTGTGGCGAGCTCGAAAGGGCCGGCGATCACAAGACCCTGGTGCGGGCGTGGAACGCGGTAGCGCTCGAGGATCTCCGACGTGGCGACCTCGCGGCGAGCCAGCAGGCCTTCGAGGAAGCACTCGCCGCCGCTGGGCGCGCCGGAAGCCGAGCCCTGGTGACGCGCTCGAACTTCGCGCAGCTCGACCTGCTGCGTGGACGCCCCGACCTGGCCGAGGCCAAGCTCGCGGAGATCGCGGAGGCGCGGCGGCGCGAGCCGAATCCAGTGCGTGAGGGCCAGGCGCGCCTCCAGCTCGCCATCGCGCTCCGCGACCTCGGGCGCGCAGAGGAAGCTGCTGCGGCGTTGGACCGCGCGATTGCACTCTTGCGGACGGCAGGCGCGGAGCCCAGCCTGGGTGCGGCACTGCACGAGCGCGCGCTGGCCGCCCTGGCGGGCGGCCGCCTGTCCGAGGTGGACGCCCTCGCGGCAGAGCTCGAGGCGATCTCGAGCACGACCCTGAACCGCCGCCCGCTCGGCTTCGCCAGCACGCTGCGCGCCCGCAGCGCCGCTCTCACGGCCGACCTCGCCGCCGCGAGGGCTGGATTCGCCGAGGCCCGACGGCTGCTGCTCGCCAACGGCGACCTCGACCTCGCTGCCGCTTCCGATCTCGCCTGGGTGGAGTGCGAATGGCACGCTGGCGACCTCGTCGAGGCGGAGCGAATTCTGGCGGAGGCCCTGCGCCCCCTCGAGCATCCCGAGGCGACGCTGCCGGGCTTCTTCGGCGCCCTCCTGCAGATCCGGCTCGACCTCGCGGCGGGTCGGTCGGCGGAGGGCGCGCGCCGCCTGGCCCACCTGGGCAACTCCTGGGCGACCTCGTCGAGTGTGGGTCGCCGGCTCTCTTTCCTGGCGGCGCGCGCCGCCCTCGCAGCGAGCGAGCGTCGACCGGTAGAGGCTGCGACAGATCTCGACGCTGCGGTCGCTCTTGCGGCAGTCTCCCGCAACCGGGTCGCCGAGCTCGAGCTGCGGCTCGAGCTCGCCGCGGTGCGACCACGTCCTGGAGTCGTGGACGGCATCGAGCGCGAGGCGCGTGCGCTCGGCCTCCTCGCCCTCGCGGAGCAGGCGCGACGCGCTGGAGCCGAGCGTTCCCTGCCGTAAGCACCCCCGGGCACTTCGAGCCCTTGACACTTGCGGAACTGCGTCACTAGACTTAACGCTGTTAAGTTTCGGAGATCTGTTCATGGGACTCAAGGAACGGCGGGTGCGGGAGAAGGAAGAGGTGCGGGGGAAGATCCTCGACGCGGCGCGGGAGCTCTTCGTCGCCGAGGGCTACGAGGCGGTGACGATGCGGAAGATCGCGCAGGCGATCGAGTATTCGCCGACCGCGATCTACCTCCACTTCCGCGACAAGGAAGCGGTCATCAACGCGATCTGCGACACCGACTTCCTCAAGCTCGCGAGCCGCTTCCGCAAGATCGCCGAGGTCGCCGATCCGATCGCGCGCCTGCGTGCCGCGGGGCTCGCCTACGCCGACTTCGCGCTGCGTCACCCGAATCACTACCGGCTCATGTTCATGACGCCGCATCCGCCGCACACCCCGGAGGAGAGCGTCATCGAGGTCGGCAACCGCGACCAGGATGCCTACGCCTTCGTGCTCTGGACGGCGGGCGAGGCGATCGAGCAGGGGCTTCTCCGGCCAGAGCTCGACGACGCCCAGCTCGTCGCCCAGGTCGTCTGGTCGGCGATCCACGGCTGGGTCTCTCTGCGGATGACCAAGTGCAACGAACCGTGGGTCGACTGGCGGCCGCAGAAGCGCTCGATCGAGGCGGTCATCGACGTCTCGATCCGCGGCATCCTGCGCGCCGAGGCACCGGCCGCGAAGCGGCAGCGCCCGAGCGCCAAGGCCTGAGCCGTGCCCAATCTCGCGCTCAAGAACCTACTGCACGACAAGCTGCGCTCGGCGATGACGATCGCCGGCGTCGCCTTCGCCGTGACCCTCGTCTTCGTCCAGGTGGGTCTTTTCCTGGGGATCCTCGACAACGCCTCGGTCACCATCGATCACATCCAGGCCGACCTCTGGGTGACCTCGCGCAACACCCCGAACGTCGACTTCGCACACGGTTTCCCGCAGGGGCTCGTGCAGCGCGTGCGCTCGGTGCCCGGCGTCGAGCGCGCCGACAACCTGCTCGTCCAGTTCCTGAACCTCTCGCTGCCCAATGGCGCCGAGGAGGGCATGCTGGTCTATGGGCTCGAGGACTTCTCGCGCTGGGGGATGCCTTGGAACATCGAATCCGGCGACGTCCGCGACCTGCGCCGCGGCGCCTACATGTTCCTCGACGCCTCGGCCGAGCGGCGCTTCGGGAAGTTCGCGGTCGGCGACTATCGCGAAGTCATGGGCCGGCGGGTGAAGATCATCGGCCGCAGCCGCGAGGCGGTGTCGTTCACCACTTCGCCGATCGCCTTCCTCACCTACGACCTCGTGCAGGAGCTCTCCGGCGGGCGCATGGACGGGCGTACGACCTACATCCTGGTGAAGCTCGCGCCGGATGCCGACGCCAGCGCCGTCGCCGCCGAGCTCCGCCGCCGGATGCCGCACAACGACGTCTACACCAGGGCGGCGTGGGCGAAGCGCTCGCGCAGCTACTGGGTCGCCTCGACCGGTATCGGACTCAACATGTACCTGACGGTCTTCCTGGGCTGTCTGGTCGGCGTCGTGGTCGTGACCCAGACGCTCTACACCTCGACCATGGAGCACATCAAGGAGTTCGGCACCGTCAAGGCGATCGGCGGCTCGAACGCCGACATCTACCGCATCCTCGGCGCCCAGGCGGCGATCGCCGCCGTGATCGGCTTCCTGGCGGGCCGGCTCATGGCGGCGTTGCTCGCCCCGGCGATGGCCGGGATCCGCCTCAAGCTGATCATCCCGCACGACTTCGCCGCCATCGTCTTCGCCGGCACGCTGGTGCTCTGCCTCGTCGCCGCCCTGGTCTCTTTCCGCAAGGTCGCGAAGATCGACCCTGCCCTCGTCTTCCGCGGCTGAACGGAGCCACCCATGCCCAACGCGATGCCCAGCGACAGGTCCGGCGCCATGCCGACCGTCCACCCGACCCACCCGCCGATGAACCCCGGCGCCGCCCGCCCCGTCCTCGAGGCGACCGCGGTGACGAAGATCTTCCGCGAAGGCCGTGAGGAGGTTTCGGTGCTGAACGGCGTCGACCTCGCCCTGGCCGCCGGCGAGATCGTCGCGCTCGAGGGGCCGTCGGGCTCGGGCAAGACGACCTTTCTTTCGATTCTCGGCTGCATCCTGACCCCGACCTCCGGTCGGGTGGTGGTCGACGGCGAGGCGATCGATCCGCGGCGTCCCGACCGGCTGCCGGCGATCCGCAAGCGCTCGATCGGCTTCATCTTCCAGC
>JAGPDF010000040.1 GCA_018057705.1 Thermoanaerobaculia bacterium
CCTCAGGCCCCAGCCTGGCCGAGTACGTCGCCCGCAACCTAACCGTTGCCGGCGCGTACTAGCCGTATCGACCGCAGCCCGAACGGAGTGAGACGATGAGCATCAGCCGCCGGTCCTTTCTCAAGGCAGCAGCCGCCATCGGAGCTTCGTTCGCGTGGGCCGGTACGGCCTGCAGCTCGCGGGTCCGCTGGCAGGAGCGACGCGATCTCTATCCGCAAGGGGTCGCCTCGGGCGATCCCGACCCGGGGAGCGTCATCCTGTGGACGAGGCGTCCGTATGCCCAGGGCACGCGCGAGCTCCTCACCGTCGAGGTCGCCGAGGACGAGGCCTTTCGCCGCGTCGTGGCGCACGCCGAGGCCCCGGTCTCCCTCGCCGCGGACTGGACGGCGCGCGTGCTCGTCGGCGGGCTCGAGCCGGCGCGCACCTACTGGTATCGGTTCACCGACAGCGAAGGCAACGGCAGCCGGGTCGGCCGCACGATCACCGCGCCGTTGGCCGAAGATCCCCGCACGGTGAACTTCGCCTTCGTGAGCTGTCAGGACATCAACGAGGGCAAGCTCAACGGCTATCGCCGGATGATCTACGAAGACGAACGCGCTGCCGAAGCCTCCCAGCTCGGCTTCGTGCTGCACCTGGGCGACTTCATCTACGAGGTCGTCCAGTATCCCGACGAAGTGAAGACCCGCTACGACCGCACGATCTATGAGGTCGCGCGCATCCCCGAAGGCCACAAGGTCGGCAACTTCCACATCCCGCTGACCCTCGAAGGCTACCGGGTCATCTACAAGGGCTATCTCGCCGATCCCGACCTCCAGGACGCCCGCGCGCGCTGGCCGTTCGTCTGCATCTGGGACAACCACGAGTTCTCCTGGCAGGGTTGGCAGAGCACCCTCAAGGCAGGGAGGTTCGAGCAGCCCGCCCCGAGCATCAAGATCGCAGCGAATCAGGCCTGGTTCGAATACCTCCCCGCGCGCGTCGCGCCGCCCAGCGGGTCGCTCGACGAGTTCGGTCCGCCCGCCGTGAAGGACGGTGTTCCCATCACGGAGTTCGACGGCAACGGTCTGGGGATGGAGCCGAACAACCTGACGGCGATCCACAGCCTCAAGGCCTACCGGACGCTGCGCTATGGCCGGAACCTGGATCTGATCGTCACCGACCAGCACAGCTACCGCAGCGCGAACTGCTTCAGCGATCCGTCGCTGGGGAATCTCGGCGGCGAGGAGTTCATCGCCATGTTCCCCGAGGCTCTGATGCGGGTTCTGGACGGCGGGCGCGCCGCGAACGGCGGCCATCCCCCGGCGGAGATCCGCTTCAACGACGCGCATGTCCCCAACCCGCGACGCAGCGCGCCGCCGCAGACGATCCTCGGGGCGGAGCAGAAGGCGTGGTTCAAAGAGCAGCTCCGGAGCTCGACGGCGGCGTGGAAGACCTGGGCCAACTCGCAGGGCACGCTCGACCAGCGCGCCGACCCGCAGAACCTCCCCCCGGGTCTCACCAAGGAGGCCTGGCCTGCGGACGGCGGGTACGCGGCCATGAGCGCCGGTGACTACGGCACCGCGTTCCTGGAGCGCGCCGAGATCTACCAGCTCGTGCGCGATTCCAAGGTGTCGGGCTTCGCCATCGTCTCGGGCGACCTCCACAGCTTCTGGGCCGGCTATGCGGCCGCCGAGCTTCCACCCGGCAAATTCGACCCCGTCGGCCTGAGCTTCGTCGGCGCCTCGCTCATCAGCCCGGGCGCCATGGAAGCGCAGGAGCACAATCTCCCGAAGGACGCTGTGCTCCGCCCGCTGTTTCTCGCCGACCGCCCGGAGGGGGCGGCGGGGGCGGCGGGGCCGCCGGACTGGACCCACAACATGCTGCTCCGGCACGGCGTCCGCGCGTGTCTCGAGTACGCGAAGAGCTTCGACCTCGCCCGCGCTCGCGCGCTCTCCAACCCGGATCTCGCGCCGCACTTGGAGTTCGTGGATCTCGGAGGGCATGGCTACGGCAAGGTCCAGTTGTCGGCCAGCGAGATGCGCACCGAGTTCGTCTGCATTCCGCGGCCGATCACGCGCAGCGAAAGACCGGACGGCGGGCCGCTCCGCTATCGGGTCGTGCACACCGCCGCGCTGTGGAAGAGCGGCGAGCGCCCCCGGCTCGAGACCACGGTGCTCGAGGGCGACCCCGGGCTGTCGATCTGACGGACGAGCGGCGCTCGGTCCGTAGCGGCCGAAAAGGCCGTTGCGGGCTCGCCGCCATCGCTCCACTTCCAGGGCCGGCTGCGGATTCGTCGGGCCCGGAACGGCCGGCGGCCCGTCGGGCCGGCGGACGTTGTCAGCAGGTCGGTGCGCCGACGCTCGACGACCAGTTGCAGTGCGCCTGGGTCTCGAAGCCGTCGCGGAAGAGCGCCTCCGAGTAGACGACGTTCCAGGCGCCAGCGGCGACCTCGCTCGACACCGTCTCTCCCGGCGCTCCGATCGCGAGGTCCTGGCCGGAGTGGCCGGCGAAACGCCCGGCGGCGAGCGCGAAACCGAAGCCGTCGCCGACTTCGGACGGATCGATCGTCTGCAGCCAGTTGCTGGCGGTCGCGAGCGAGAGCCCGACTCCCGCGGCGCCGTGAATGACGTGGACGATGCCGGTCGTGGTGACCGGTCCCAGGTCCTCGAACGGCACGCCGAGCGCGAGGTCATCTGCGCCGTCGGCGTCGAAGTCCCCAGCCACGAGCACCGACCCGAACTCGTCGGCTTCGCTCGGCTCCTCGAACGGGAAATCGCTTTGCAGGAGCAGGAAGTGCAGCCCGGCGTCGATGTCGAGCACGGTCACGGCGCCGGCGTTCGCCACCGCTTCTCCCTCGAGATTCTCGCCCGGCGAACCGACGGCGATCTCGTCGAAGCCGTCGCCGTCGAAGTCCCCGGCGGCGAGCGTCAGACCGAAGAAGTCGAACGGTTCCGAGTTTCCGGGCACACCGGGCGAAGACTGCGTGAACTGGCCGACCACCAGGCCGGCGCCGACGTCCCGATAGACGAAGACGAGGCCCTCCGCTTCGACATCATTGTCGAAGCCGTTCGAGCCCGGCGCGCCGATCGCGAGGTCCTGGCCTGGGAGGCTGCCTCCGAACTGCCCCGCAGCGAGCGCCGCGCCGAGGCGTTCGCCCTCCCGCGGCGTGCCCGGCAGTTCGCTGCCGCGATAGAGCAACAGCTCACTGGGGCCGGAGAGCCCGGCGGCGGAACCGAACAGGATGTGTACGGCTCCGGCCTCGGTGACAGCTCCGATGCTCTCGCCGGCGACGCCGATCGCCAGATCGTCGAATCCGTCGTCGTCGAAGTCGCCGATCGCGAGGCTCGCCGCGAAGCGGTCCGCCGCCTCCGGCGCGCCGCTCACGCCGCCCGTCCCCTGCCGAAAGAAGGCGTTGCCGTCCGTCACCAGCCCGAGCGAACTGCCGTAGACGATCTGCAGGCCGCCGGCGTCGGTCTCGGTGCCGATGTCCTCGTCCGGCGAGCCGATCGCGAGGTCGTCGCAGCCGTCGTCGTCGAAGTCGCCGGCGGCGAGCGCGGCGCCGAAGCGGTCGTCGGCCTCTTCGACCTCCTGCGCGAGGCTCTGCTGGTCCCAGACCTGATGGTCCGCCGCGACGAGCCCGGAAGCGGAGCCGTACACCACCAGGACGAATCCGGTATCGGCGAGCGCGCCGTTGTTGTCGTCGTCGTCGGGGATGCCGACCGCGAGGTCGTCGAAGCCGTCGCAGTCGAAGTCCCCCGCGGCCAGAGCGGAGCCGAGGAGCGCGAGCGCCTGCGGCGAGGTGACGAGGTCGGGCGAGCCGGCGCTCCAGAACTGCGTGGACACCGGGCCGAGTTGCCCTGCGAGCGGTGGCAGGGGCACGAGGGCGAGCAGCAGGGGAGCGACGAGGGCAAGGCGCCGGCGGAGGGTCGTCATCGGGTTCTCCTTGTGCAAGGGCGAAGATTGCCCCGCAACGGCGGGCCGAGTCGTTACGGAACCGTAACCCGAGCCTCACGGTTCCCTCCCGGTCTTCCGTCGCAGGGGCACGCTTCACGCAGAGCCGGGCGCCGAGGCGCTAGGATCGCGAGCCGGAGGTGCGATGCGCGCCCGCGAGATGCGGTACTTCCTGTTCTGCCTGATTCCGGCGCTGCTGGCGCCGGCGCTCGGCGGCCAGACGGCCCCCGACTCGTTGACGCCGGTCTGCGCGCCCGTGGCGGGCGGCGGCTCGACGTCGAGCGCGCCACCGACGCTCCTCGTCACCCTGTTCGATCGCTGGCACGAGGCCTGGCTCGGCTCCCCCGCGGTCGCGGACCTCTCCGGCGACGGCTCGCGGGAGATTCTCGCGGCGCGGGACCAGAAGCTCCTCGGCTGGAGCGCTGCGGGGGCGATCGTCTTCGAAGAGACGGCGCCGGCGGGCAGGATCTGGAGCTCACCGGTGGTCGGCGAGCTCGTGCCGGCGAGCCCCGGGCTCGAGGTCGCGGCGGCCTCGCGCGCGACGCTCCACCTCTGGAGCGCCGCCGGGAATCCGATCGCTCCGTTTCCGGTCACCTGGCGGGACGAGCTGCGTTCGCTCGCCGCCGGCGAGATCGACGGCGACGCGGCGCTCGAGCTCGTGGTGGCGACGACCTCGCGGCTCGAAGCCGGAGGCCAGCGCGACCTGCTGATGGCGTACGAGCTGAACGGCGCCGTGGTCACCGGCTTTCCGCCGAACACCAGCGGCGCCTCGGGCTGTGTCGCCGACTGCAACATCACCGGCGGCTTCGACCAGAACCTGGCGCTCGGCGATCTCGACGGCGACGGCGTCGGCGACATCGCGGCGCCGCACGACAACGCCTACCTCTCGATTCACGACCAGGACGGCTGGATGCACGACGCCGCGGCCGTTTACCCGGCCGACGACAAGGTCGCCGGCATCCGCTTCCTGCACGACCTGGCGCTCGCGCAGCAGGGCTGGCCGAGCAATCCGCCCGTCGACAACCAGGCGCACTTCACCAACAGCGCCCCGGCGATCGCCGATCTCGACGGCGACGGCGCGAACGAGCTCGTCGTCCTGGGCTCCGTGCAGAACGCCGCGCAGACCGACCGCCTGCGCGGCGTCGGCCTGTGGCTTCTCGGGGAGGACGGCGCGCGTCGCCCGGGCTGGGAGACACCGCTCCATCTGTCCACCTATCTCGGCGGGTTGTGGGATTTGGGCGGCAACATCGTCGGCATCACCAACCAGGTTTCGATCGCCGACCTCGATCCGCCGAGCTCGGGCCTCGAGATCGTCTTCGCCGGATTCGACGGCAGGATCTACGCCGTGCGCCGCGATCGTTCGATCGCCTGGAGCTACGCGTACACGAATGATGCCGCGGTCTTCACCGGCGGCGTGGCGCTCGCGGATCTTTCGGGTGACGGCCGGCCCGAGGTGATCTTCAACTCCTACTCGAGCGACATCGGCAAGGGGAAGCTGTTCGTGCTCGGCCCGGACGGCGCGCTGCAGCACCAGATTCCGCTCCCCGATCGCGGCGCGATGCCGGTGCCGACGGTGGCCGACGTCGACGGCGGCGGCGCCGGGACGCTCGAGATCGTGGTCAGCCTCAAGGACGGCGTCGACCATGTGCGGCAGCTCCTCGTCTTCACGGTGCCCGGTTCGGCGGAGAACTGCCTCCCCTGGCCGACCGGCCGCGGCAACTATCTCCGCAACGGCTCCTCGGCGTTTCTGCCGGCCGAAGCGCTCTTCGCCGACGGTTTCGAGAGCGGCAACACCGCAGCCTGGGGCGCCCTGGTGCCGGAACCCCGGCTTCCCGTCCCCGGCGCAGGTTAGCCAGTTCGTACAACGAACCCAGCGGCTCCGTTCAATCTCCGCGGGGGGCCGGGATGCGATCGTTCTCCTCGTTGACAACGACGTCAACGCCACCTACGAGGAGCCGACCATGAAGAGCGCCACGAAGACCTGCACCTGCGGTACCTGCGCCGGCAAGACCTGCACCTGCGGCTGCCAGGCCGCCCACTCCGATCGCCGCGCCGGCTGCCGCTGCGGCGACACCTGCAACTGCGGCTCGACCTGCAGCTGCGCGAAGTCGTAAGCGATGGCGGGGTGTGCCGCGCACCGGTGCCGGAACCTCCCTCGCGTCGGAGGAACGGCACCGCTGCGCGGCATCGTCGTCTCGCCCGGGCGCGGCTCAGGCTTCGAAGGGTGACGCGATCTCGAAGAACTCGCCGCTCATCAGGACCGACGGGGCGATGCCCACCATCCGATGGAAGGTGTGCGTCAAGTGCGCGGCATCGGCGAAATCGGCCTCGTGGGCCGCGGTGGCGGTCGTGCGACCGCGGCCGATCATCAGCATGGCGCGCGTCAGCTTGCGCCACAGCAGGTAGCGACGGAACGGCAACCCCACCTGCTGCTTCCACAGATGCGCGAAACGGCTGGGCGAGAGGAAGGCCATCGCCGCTGCGGCGTCGACCGACATCCGGAGGTCGTCCGACGCGCGTATGGCCGCGAGCACGCGCGTCACGCGCGGGTCGAGACGGCGACTGGGGGGCGCGCCGGTGCAGAAGGCGTGCACGCACTTCCTCACCAGGTCGGGAATGCGCAGGCTCTCGAACGGCTGCTCGAGGAACCGCCGGAGCTCCGCGGCGCAGTCGGCCAGCCGTTCCTCCGGTACGAGGGTGATGTCGTTGCGCAACGGCGCGACCAGACCGAGGCCTTCGGTCGATTCCGGGTCGACGAACAGCATCGCGTTGAGCGCTCCGCCGGGGTCGTAGGAGTGGACGGCGTCCGGTCGCACGATCGCGCCCTGGGCCCGCCGCCAGTCGCCGTGTGCGCCGCGGATGGCGAAGCTCCCCTCGAGGGCGACCACGAGCTGGATCGCGTGGTGGGTGTGCGGCGGCACGATCCCCACACCCCGACCGGTCAGGAGGAAGCCCCCTTCCCACAAGTACCAGTGCGGCGTTGTTGACCACCGGTTGCCGGCGACGGCAGCGGCGGGTCGTTTCGAGGTCATCAGCCGGCTCGCGAGAGCACCCCCACGACGTCGATAGAGATCCAGGAGCTTCGACGGTCTAGCCTACCGGAATCGCCAGCAGCGTCTCGCGAGGCTCCTGGAGCAGGCGGGCGAGGTCGCCCGGGCGCGCGAGACGGGAGGCGAGCGGCATCAGGGCGCGATCGCGCACGCGGCGTGCGAGCGGGTGCGTCCACTCGGCGAGGGCTCCGAGGCGGGCCGCAGCCGTCGCCACCCGGCGGACTGCGGGGCGACGGCGCGCCTCGTAGGCAGCCAGTCCCGCCGTCAGGGTCTCTCTGCGGCGCAGCTCGTCGAGCAGCACGGCGGCATCGACCAGCGCGCTGTTCGCACCCTGGCCGAGGTTCGGTGCCATCGCATGCGCGGCGTCGCCCACCAGCACGAGCCGGCCGTCGTGCCAGGGCGCGCAGTCGACCCGCTGCACCGGATGAATCAAGAGATCCTCGAAGCGTTCGACACCGGCGAGCAGAGGGGCCGACGGGGGATAGGCCGCCGCCCAGGCGGCGGCGAGCGCTCCGAGATCGCGCGCCGCGATGGCCTGGCGCGTGCGTCGCGAGCCGGCGGAAGCGTAAATGTAGACGCCGTCCGCGACCGCGAAGCTCCCGAAGAGACCGGCCGCGGTCCACGCCTCCTCCCCCAACGCGGGGGCGGAAGAGACCACGGCGCGCAGGTAGGGAATTCCGGGGGCGGCAAGGCGCGCGCCGAAACGGCCCCCGTCGCGGACGCGGGAGCCGACGCCGTCCGCGCCGATCACGAGGTCGGCGGCGAGCTCCTGCTCGCGACCCGCGGCGCGAAAGCCCACCCGCCCGTCCGGTGCCGCGCGGACGACCTCGGCACCGCAGAGCAGCTCGATCCGAGTCTCGGCGCCCACGGCATCGAGCAGCAGGCTCTGCAGGTCGGCGCGCCGCACCATCGAGACGCGGGGTGGCGGCCCGGGCGGCGCGAAGATCGTGCGGCCGGCGCCGTCGACGATGCGCGGCGCGCCGACCGGGCGAGCGACGGCCGCGAGGGCAGCGCCGAACCCGAGCGACTCGAGCACGGCGAGCCCATTGTCGGCGAGACCGATGCCGGCTCCGACGGCGCGCGGCGACTCCACCCGCTCGAGGACCGTCACCCGGGCCCCGGCGCGCGCCAGCAGGAGCGCCGCCGCCGCGCCGCCCGAAGCAGCCCCGACCACCACGATCTTCATCGAAGCGAGGTCCATCGCCATCCTCCCGCGGAGAGCCCGGAACGGGACCTTTCCCGCCGGCGGGAGAATACGGCACCGTGCGGCGGGGTGCGGCGGGGTGCGAGATGATCCGCGGCTCGCACGGATTCCGCGAAGTGGACATGAGCTACCCCTTCGCCTCCACCCCGACCCCGAGAATGCGAAGCCTGCCGAGGCCTGCGATCGCCTGCCTGCTCGGAGCCCTCTCCGGGTGGCTAACGCCTCCCGCAGTGGGACAGAACCTGCTCGTCAATCCCGAGTTCGACGGCTCGGTGGCGAGCTGGTCCGGTCTGTCGAAGGCAGAGTGGATCGCGGACGACGATGTCGACGGATGCGGCGCCGCCGCGCCCTTCTCGGGAAGCGCCGAGACGGGCTCGGTTGTGCCCGACGTCGCGTCGTACTCCGGCTTGCAGCCGGACCTCTGTCTGAATGTCTCGCCGGGCGAGACCGTCTGGACGGAGATGGCTGCGATCTCGCCTCACCCGTGGGCGCCCTTCCCCGCCTACTACGAAGGAGACGACTGCGCGGGCACCCCTTCCCCACTCCAGAGCGAAGTCGTCTTTCCGGCCAGCGCCGCCTGGGCACGCCGCTCCGCCTCGCTCACGGTGCCCAGCGGAGCCCACTCGATGAGAGTTCTCTGGGCGGCGGTCGACGAGGCCGGGAGTGCCTTCCTCACCCGCTGGGATCGGGCCTATCTCGGCGCGGCGGAGCGCATCTTCACCGACGGCTTCGAAGTGGGAAGGGTGTGCCGCTGGTCTGCGAGCCTCGGAGCGGACATCTCGCCGCCGACGACACCCGGACCGATCTCTTCGCCCTCACACGACGGCGGTCCGGCAGCCTCGCCGCTCCACGTCTCCTGGGTCGGCTCGGTGGACACCGGCGGCTCCGGCCTGGCGGGATATCGCCACCGCTTCAGCACTTCTGCGGATCCCGGCAGCTGCAACGACACGATCCCTGTCGTTTACGGTGGGGCAGGGGCCATCTCGGCCGTCTTTGCCGGAACATGGTACGTCTTCGTCTGCGCCCAGGACCACGCCGGCAATCAGAGTGAGATCGCGGTCGGCGGGCCATGGGTCGTGCAGTAGGTCGGAGAGAAAGCGGCCGTCGCAAGAGCGTGGTGGCGGGGTGGGTTCAGGATCGCGAATACCGTGGTGGCGCGTGATCCGGGTCGAGCGCCCGTCACGCGTAGTGGTCATGGACACGATTTCTCCTGCAGGTGTCTCGCGTGGCGCCGCGGCAATAGCTCTCTGGACCATCCTGGCGCTCGCACCCTCGGCCGGGGTCCGCGCAGAGAGCGCCGTCCCGAACCCCGAGCTCGACGACGACGCCTCGGGCTGGGCGCTTCCGATCGGGGTACTGGGCGAGTGGAGCGTCGAAGATCTGGACGGGTGCGCGGTCGACAATGCGCCGACATCCGGCAGCTATCGATCGGTGTCGGCATTCATCGCGATGCTTCAGTTCAGTCTCTCGGGAGCGGGAAGTTCCGGTTGCATGCCCGTGGAGCCGGGAGCGACGGTCTTCTTCGAGATCTCCTATCGCTCGACGCTCGCGGCGGTCACCGCAGCTCCGTTCGTCTACGAGACGGTGGACTGCAGCGGCGAGGGCGCATCCGTGACGACGGGCTCGCCCTCGCCGCCTTCGGACTCCTGGGCGCTCGCGCGTCACAGTCTCGTGATCCCGGTGGGCGCGCAGTCGATTCGCGCCGAGTGGCTAGCGATGTCGACAGGTCCCACCACGCACGTGGTGCACTGGGACCGGGCCTTCATGGGTGGGGTCGAACGCGTCTTCGCCGACGATTTCGAGGCACGATCCACCTGTCGCTGGCAGACCGCGGACCTGCCTCTTCAAGACAGCTCGAGGTAGGTCGGCCCGGGCGGAGCCCTGCCTCCTTGCTCTCGCCGGAGTGCGAGGAGGTCTGGTCGCACAAGGCGCGCCTCGCGCGATGGCGCGACGGCGCGCGGCGGGAAACACGAGAACCGACCTCAGGGTAGGTGACTGCTCCAGGCGTCGAGGTTCTGGGTCCCGAAGCCGTCGGAAAAGAGCGAGCCGTAGAGGATCGTCTGGGCGCCTGCATCGCCGAGGCCGTCCGCGGTCTCGAACGGCGCGCCGATCGCGAGGTCGTCGTGGCCGTCGCCGTCGAAGTCGCCGGCGGCGACCGTCCAGCCAAAGTTCTTGTGGTGCTCGTTGACGTTGCCGGGGAAGCCCTGCGAGCCGGCGATGATCCCGCGAGCCGTCCCTGACGCGAAACCGCCGGTACAGTTCGCCATCAGCAGCGTTACATGGCCGTCCTTCCCGTCGGCGGTGGCGATCCCCTCTTCCGGCGCGCCGATCGCGAGGTCGTCGCAACCGTCGCGGTTGAAGTCGCCGGCGGCGAGCGACGCGCCGAAATGGTCGCCTTCCTGCGAGGTCTCACCCGCCGAAGGGAGCGTGCTCTGCGTGAATCGCCGCGCACGGGCCAGATCGAAACCGCCGGCGGCGCCGAAGGCGACTTTCACCTCGCCGGAGTTGACGTCGTTGCCGGATGTGCCGGCCTCCTCCTTCGGGACGCCGATCGCGAGGTCGTCGTACCCGTCGCCGTCGAAGTCGCCGGCAACGAGCACCTCTCCGAAGTCGTCGTAGGTTTCCCTCGTCCCACCGAGGTCATCGTCGTAAAAGAACAGATCGCGCGCGCCGTTCAGGCCGGTGGCGCTGCCGAAGAGGATCTGCACCGCGCCGACCTCGTCCTCCCCGACCACACCGATCGCGATGTCGGCATAGGCGTCGCCGTCGAAGTTCCCCACCGCGAGGCTGTAGCCGAACTGGTCTTGGTCTTCGCTCCCGCCGTCGACTCCGGAGGTGTCCTGGTCGATCGAGTACGCGAAATCCGAGGCGAGCCCGCCAGACCAGCCGGGCAGGATCTCGATCATGCCGGCATTGTGACTGAAGCTGCCAAAGTCTTCGAATGCAACGCCAATGACGAGGTCGTCGAAGCCGTCGCCGTCGAAGTCGCCGCACGCGAGTGCTTCGCCGAAGCTGTCGGATGCCTCGACATCTCCTGGAATTCCCGAAGTGTTCTGGGTGAAGAACTCGGAGCCGAATCCCGGAAAACTGCCGGCGCGGCCGTAGTGGACCTGGACCGCGCCGGCCGAACCTGTGGCGCCAAAGTCCTCTTCGGGGATCCCCACCGCGAGATCCTCGAAGCCGTCACTGTTGAAATCGCACGAGGCGAGCTGCTTGGCGCGGGGGTAGACTTCGTTGAAGTCCCCCCCACCAAACCTGTCTCCCGCCTCCGGCGCGTCGAGCCCGGCCGACTGGCGCACCAGCTTCACCGGGTCGAGGCCGATGGTTGAAAAGTACTGGCTGACGATAAACGCGCCGCCATCGGTCACGGGAGCCGTCGTCGGGCCGTCGTCGTCCGGAACTCCAGTCGCGAGATCGTCGCGGCCGTCGCCGTTGAAGTCGCCCACGGCGAAGGTCGCCCCGAAGTGATCGTTCTCCTGCACCGGGAAGGCGCCGATCGTCTGATTGCCAATCTTCTGCGCGCGGACCGGCGACAGGGATCCGGAGACCTGCGCTCCTGCCCCGGTGGCGAGCATCGCAGTCATCACCACCGAAGCGACCATGACAGACAACCCCTCGGATCGGACATTCTGATGGTTCGTTCGCATCGATCCTCCCTCGCTGGCACCGAGCCCGGTACGCCGATTCCGCCGGCCTGGAAAAGGTGCGGCTTCTGCATGGATCGAGAACGAGAGGGAGAAGGCGACAGGAGGGAGCGAAATGCCTCGGAGCTAGGTCACCGCGTCGGGATCCGCGCTTCGACTACGATTCCCAGACCGTGGCCTTCGTCGACGAGTCGTTTTGGAGTCGGCTGTCGCCCCTTCTCGATCAGGCGCTCGAGCTCGAGGGGGAGCCGCGCGACCAGTTCGTAGGGTCGCTGCGAGAGCGCGACCCCGCGCTCGCCGAGGCGCTCGAACGGCAGCTCGCGGAGCACGATCACGCCCTGCGCACGGGGTTCCTGGATCTGCCGGCGGGGGCGACGCCGGTTTCGCTCGAGGGCCGGACCTTCGGCGCCTACGAGCTCGTCGAGCGCATCGGCGCCGGCGGCATGGGCACGGTCTGGCGGGCGCGACGCAACGACGGCCGTTTCGAAGGCGACGTCGCGGTGAAGCTCCTCCACCCGTCGCTCGTCGAGGAGCGCGGATCCGAACGCTTCCGCAGCGAGGGTTCGATCCTGTCGCGACTCTCCCACGCCGGCATCGCGCGTCTCTACGACGCCGGCCTGTCGGCGGCCGGACAGCCGTTCCTCGTCCTCGAGCTCGTCGAAGGCCTCCGGATCGACCGCTTCGCCGACGCGCATCGGCTGCCGGTGCGCGCCCGGCTGGAGCTGTTTCTCCAGATCGCCGACGCGGTCGCCTACGCCCACTCGAACCTCGTCGTGCACCGCGATCTCAAGCCCTCGAACATCCTCGTCGATCGGGCCGGACAGGCCAAACTGCTCGACTTCGGAATCGCGACTCTCGTCGATCAGGTTTCCGGCCTGGCGGTCGGCCGCACCGTCACGACCGGGCGTGCGCTCACCCCGGAGTACGCCGCGCCGGAACAGCTCGAAGGTGGCGCGATCACCACCGCCACCGATGTCTACGCGCTCGGCGTGCTGCTCTATGAGCTCCTGACTGGCGAACATCCGGTGGCTCGCGCCGACACTTCGCCAGCCGACCTCGTGCGCGCCATCACCACCGGCGCGACGATACGGATGAGCGAGCGTGTGCGACGGAGCCCCACGGAGCCCCGCGCCGCAAACGCCCACGCTGAAGACGAGGGCGATGCCGAGCCTTCGCGTTTCGAGGCACGATCGACGACGCCGGATCGGCTCGCGCGCGCGCTCGCGGGCGACCTCGACACGATCGTCGCCAAGGCGCTCAAGCGAGCGGTCGCCGAGCGCTACCCCACCGTCACGGAGCTCGCCGACGACCTGCGGCGTCATCTGCGCAATCTTCCGGTGCGGGCGCGACCCGACAGCCTCGGCTACCGCGTGCGCAAGCTCGTCGCGCGCCACCGCGTCGAGGTCGGCGCGGCGGGCCTGGTCGTCGTCGCCCTCCTCGCAGCCACGGGGATCAGCTGGCGGCAGGCGCGGGCCTCGGCCGCCGAGCGCGACCGCGCGCTCGAGGAGCTGCGCCGGGCTGAAATCACCAACGATCTTTCCGGCTTCCTGATCTCCGAGGCCAACCCCGAAGGACTCCCCATTTCGAAGACGGATCTCCTGGCGCGGGCCGAGGCGATGATCGAGGGGCGCTTCGCCGACAATCCAGCGCTTCAGGCCCACATGCTCGTTCTGCTCTCGAGCCGGTACTACGAGATCTCCGACTACCCGCCCTGGCGGAAGGTGCTGACACGCGCCTACGAGCTTGCCAGCCGGACTTCCGACCCGCGGTTGCGCGCCGTGGCGGCTTGCGAGCTCGCGATGGCGGTAACCGACGAGGAGCCCGAGCGGGCGCAGGCACTTCTCGCCCAGGCCAACGTCGCGCTCGCCGCCCAGGACCCTGCCGCCGCCGCCGCCGAGCTCGCCCGTTGCCGGCTCGACGAGGCGATCGTCGCCAGCTGGGGCGGCCAGTTCGAGCGCGCGGTCGCCGCCGCCGAGGAGTCGCTGCGCTACGAGGCCTCGCGTCCGGGCCCTTCCGGCCGCGGCGCCGAAGCGCTCAACACCCTCGGGCTCGCCCAGGGACAGCTGGGCCGATTCGAGGCGGCCAACGCGACGTTCGAGAGACTGCTTTCCGTCCTCGCCGCGGAGCGGCGAACCCGCACGCGGTTCGCCGCGACCGCCCGTCACAACTGGACGCTCGCCCTCGTCAATGCCGGCCAGGTAAAGCGCGCGCTCGCCGAGTCCGACACGCTTGTCGCCATCACCCGGGAGCTCGGCGGCGGGCCGGTCTCGCCGTACAAGCTCTCGTCCCGCGCGAGCCTGCTGTCGTACGCCGGGCGACACGAAGAGGCGATCGCCGCCGCCACCGAGGCGATCCGCAACCTCTCCCGAACGACGGGATCGCAGGTCCCGTTCTGGATCCACTGCATCGCCGCTCGCGTCCAGGCCCAGGCGGGACGGTTCGACGACGCCGACCTCGCGCTCGCCGAGATGGACCGCGCTTTCGCGGCGATCCCTTCCCCGCCCGCCGGGCTCGCCGGCATGCGCGAGCTCTACCGCGCCCGGGCGATGGTGGACCGCGACGCCGGCGCCGCACTCGCCCTCGCCCGGCGCGCGTTCGAGCTCCTCGAGCGCGAGAAGCAGCCGGCTCGCGATCTGCTGCAGGCGCTGCTGATCGCGGCGCGCGCCGAGAACGACCTCGGGAATGGAGCCGCGGCCCGAGCCGACGCCGCGCGCGCCCTCGAGATGGCACGGGCTGGCCTCGGCGGCTTCGCCCATTCGCGCGAGCTCGGCCTCGCCGAGCTCGAAGCCGCGCGGGCCGCCGCTCTCGCCGGAGACCTCACCGCCGCGCGGGCCGGATTCGAGCGCGCCGTCGACAACCTGCGGGATGCCGTCGGCACCGACGCGCCCGAGACGCTCCGCGCCGAGCGCCAGGCAGCGGCGTTCGCAGGCGGATCCCCTTCGCCCGCGGGCTAGGTTCTGTCGAGGGCGCCGTGCAGGAGCAGGCGCGCCTTCGCCCAGTCGCGCTGCACGGTCCGCTCGGTGACGCCGCGCATTGCCGCCACTTCCGCGAAGGTGAAACCGCAGAAGAAGGCGAGGTCGACGAGCTCGGCGAGCGCCGGCTCGAGCCGCGCGAGATCCGCGAGGGCGTCGTTCAGCTGTTCGACCTCTTCGGGCGAGCCCACCGACGCCAGCATCGCCTCCGCGACCGGAACGAACGTCTGGTCGATGCCGCGCTTCTCCGTGTACCGCGAGCGGATCGCATCGATGACGAGCCCGCGCATGGCGCGCGCAGCGTAGCCCAGGAATCGGCTCTCGTCCGGAAACTGCAGCCCCTCCCGGTGCGCGAAGCCGAGGTAGGCCTCGTGCAGGAGCGTCGTCGTGTTCCAGGTCATCGCGCCGCGGGCGCGCGCGACGTGAGTGTGAGCGAGACGGTGAAGCTCGTCATAGAGCAGCGCAAAGAGCTCCTCGCGCGCGGAGGCGTCGCCGCGCTCGGCGCGCTGGAAGACCACTTGCACCGAGGCGGACGATTCCTGGCCCATGCGGCGGCATGCTAGCCGAAACCGCGGCCCGTGAGGTCGCCCGCGACGGCCGCGTCGCGCCTGCGCCCCGATTCTGGGTTAGGGTGACTCGCGTGAAGATCCGAACCGTCGAACTGTCCGTTCCGGCCGCGGCGGCGGCGATCCTGGCGACGGCGGCGACGATGCTCGTCCTCGACCTGGCGTGGCTGGGGATCGTCGCCCGGGGTCTCTACGCGTCCGCGCTCGGCCATCTGATGCGGCCCGAGGCCTGGTGGCCTGCGGCCCTCCTCTTCTACCTCTTCTACGTTTCGGTGATCGCGGCCTGGGCGGTCTTCGGCACCGGGGCCCCTTCGGCCGCCGCCCGGCGCGGCGCCGGGCTCGGCTTCGTGGCCTACACGACCTACGAACTGACGAACTGGGCCGTCCTCAGGGACTGGCCGGCGTGGATCGTCCCGATCGACATCGCCTGGGGAATCGCCTTGACCGCCGTCTCCGCCCTGGCCGGAAAGCTGGCCGAGCGCGCCGTCGGAGGCCGGCCGGCCCGGAGGGAGGCCCCGCGGTGAGGAGCCCGCCGCTGCGCCACGGACCGGCCCGGTCTCGGGGCTCGGCTCAAGGGAGGGCCGAGCTCCAGCGCAGCGTGCTGCCGGCGTCGAAGCCGTCGCAGAGCAGGCAGGCGTCGCCGGCGTAGAGCTCCCTTTTGTTGTCGACCTCCTGATCGGCGATATAGAAAACCCGGTAGGGCGCCGACGGCGAGAAGACCGGATCGATCGCGACTTCGCACTCCCCGGTGCAGGAGTCGACGGTCGTCCAGCCGGGACGGTCGAAGCGCGCCATGCGGAGGCGGGTCGAGATTCCGCCGCCGGGGACGAACGACTCCAGCTCCTGCACCATGGCGACCCACTCGCCGTCCGGCGAGATCTCGAAGTCGAGGATGCGGCTGCCGCCCAGCGAGCCGGCGCCGCCCACCGGGACCGATGGGCCGCCGCCGATCGGAACGACATAGAGGTTCTCGTAGCCTGCCGTCGCCTGGTCGGCGACGTAGACGACCCGCGTGCCGTCGGAGGTGATCCGCGGCGCCACCTCCCAATCGATGGCGACGTCCCCGCCAGCGACGAGTGGCGGATGGAGCTTCACCGGCGTGCCGCCCGCGATCGGAACGGAGTAGAGCTCGAAGCGGTTCCAGACCTCCTTGTCCGCGAGGAAGACCAGGCGGTCGGAATCGAAGGCATAGCGCTTCACGGCTCCATCGCTCACCATCGGGCCGACGAGCGCGACCCGGTCCGTAGCGTCGGGCCGTACCGACCAGATCTGTCGCGTGTCGACGTCGAACTCGCTGTAGAGGATCCGCGTGCCGTCCGGCAAGAAACGCGGCTCCAGAATGTCCCAGTTGCCGCTCAGGGCGTGACTCAGCTTGACGACGTTTCCCCCGGCGGCGGGCACGATATAGAGCTCGATGCGCCCTTCGACCTGCTGGTCGGCGAGGTAGGCGACCGCATCGTCGATCGGCGACGGTACGAAGCCCTGAACGTCGCCGCCGGCGACCAACGCCCCGTTGAGCTTGGTCGGTGCACCGCCCGCGACGGGAACCGACCAGAGGTCGAGCCGACCGTCGACCGCAGCGTCGGCGCGGTAGATCAAGCGCGAGAAATCATGCGTCGCCCGTCCGCCGGGATCGAAGCCGAAGTGCCCCTCGAGCGGCAGCGACACGAGCAGGTTGCGCTCGCCGCCGTCGACGTCCGCGATCCAGAGCTCCGAGGCGACCGTGTCGCTCGGCGGGCTCGCGTTGGTCTGGTAGACGAGGCGCAGGGAGTCGGGCGAGAAGGCCAGCGGTCCTTGGACCGACAGGCCGGTCGGAAGGGGGGCATTGACCTGCACGAAGCTCCCCGGAGCGCCACCGACCTCCGCCGAAAAGAGCTCGACCTGGCCGAGCTCGTCCTGGGGCGAGCGGAACAGGATCCGCGCGCCGTCGGGAGTCACCGCATGATCCTCGACCGCAGCATTGGCCGGCAGCAGCCCCGAGATCCGCTCGGGAGTCCCGCCCGCGGTCGCAACTCGCCAGAGCTCGTGCGCCTGATCGACTTCGGCGTCGTGGACGTAGAAGATCCAGCGGCCGTCGTGCGAGACCGAGTCCGGAGCGAGGTTCCAGACGTCGCTCGCCGGGTGTCCCTCCGACAGGCGGTAGTTCGCGCCCGGCGCCGCCGACGGCGCGGAGAACATCGCGAGCAGGGCGAGCAGGACGAGCGGAACGAATCGGCGCATGACGGTCTCCTCCGGGGCCATCGCGGGCCCTCCCATCGAAGAACGTCGTACCCCCGGGCAGGGGGCCAGCCGAAGGGCCGCTGCGCCGCAGGGCGACGCCCGGACTCCCTTCGGGGCGTGCCCATTTCGGTCCGTCCGGGTCTCACCGGACTGCCGGGCTCCGGCCTGGCCGGGGTCGGTGCCGCCGATGATCCTCCAGCCCGCCCTCCTGCGCGTAGTGGGATATGCGCAAATCTCCCCAACGTCCCGCATCCCGTTTCGCCCTGGCCGGGATGCTGGCCCTGCTCGCCTGCCTCTGGAGCGCCGGGCGCGCCAACGCCGCGGCCTCGGTCGGGCTCTCGACCGTGCAGAGCCGCCTCCTCGCCAACCCCTCGATCGCCCAGTGGACGGCCGAAGCCGGCGACTCCTTCGCCGACGTGCTCGCCACCGGCGACTTCAACGGTGATGGCGCCGACGACCTCGCGGTGGGCATCCCCAACGACAACGGCCTGCACGGCGCGACCGCCAACAGCGGACTCGTCGTCGTCTGGTATGGCACTCCCGGAGAAGGACTGCAATCAGTGGTCTGGAACGTCCTGCGGATTGCGATCCCGCAGGAGAACGCCCGCTTCGGCGCTGCGCTCGCCGCCGGCGACTTCGATGGCGACGGCTTCGACGACCTCGCGGTAGGGGCGCCAGGCTTCGACTTCACCACCGGCAATCAAGACACCGCAAACTACGGGATGGTCAGGATTCACCGCGGCAGCGCCACCGGGCTCGAGGAGATCAGCCCCGAGACGCTGGATTCGCGCGGCTACGGCGGAGCGCAACAGCACTTCGGTCAGAGCCTCGCGGTCGGCGACTTCAACGGCGACTTCCTCGACGACCTCGCGGTCGGAGCGCCGCAGGCGAACTGGGCGATCGACGGCACGACCGTCCCCGGCGGAGTTGTCTACGTCCAGCACGGCCCGGATCTCATCTCCACGCAGTGGTACCGCTTCTCGCAGTACATGGACGAGATCCCCGACATTTTCGAAGCGAACGATCTCTTCGGCTTCTCCCTCGCCGTGGGCAACTTCAACCGCGACGGCATCTGCTCGCCGGCCTGCGCCAACTACGACGATCTCGCCATCGGGGTTCCGGGAGAGGATGGACAGGGCAAAGTCCTCGTGCTCTTCGGCAGCGAGTGGAGTCTGCTCGCCGGCAGCGCGCACTGGTTCGGCGAAGGGGAGCTCGGCGGAACCGCTGGCCCGGGGCAGTTCGGACGCACGCTCGCGACCGGCGACTTCGACGGCGATCTGGCCGACGATCTGGCGGTCGGCGCGCCGTTCAAGTCGGTGAGTGGGGCAGCGGCCGCAGGGCAGGTCACCACCCTCTTCGGCAGCGTGATCGCCATCAACGGCTCCTGGTTCGACGTCGCCGCCACCCGCTGGCTGACGCAGACGACGTTCTACGGCGCGGGCGCGAACGCCGCCAGCGATCAATTCGGCTGGAGCCTCGCCAGCGGCGACTTCGATCGCGACGGCGTCGATGACCTCGCGGTCGGGCATATCGGCGAGGACGTGGTCCCCGGCGGCAGCAACCTCGGCGCCTTCACGATTCTCACCGGGAGTGGCGCGAACCCTCGGGGGCCTGGCCGCACCTTTCGCCTCTTCGGCGCCGGCTATGCCGGCATGCCGATCCCGTGGGCCGATTGGGACAACTTCGGCTGGTCTCTCGCGACGGGCGACTTCGACGGCAACCTTCACGACGACCTCGTCGTGGGAGTCCCATTTCACGATGTCGCGAGCGTCGGCACCGAAGTCGGCGCCGCGGTGGTGCTGCGAGGGGCGCTCTTCGCCGACAGCCTCGACTGGGACGGCAGCCTCCTCTTCTGGTCCGAAGTGGCGCCCTGAACGGTCACGAGCCCGACTGCACGTCCGCGACCCCTTCTGTGCCGGCCGCCGGGGCAGAGACCCTTCGGCAGAGCCTGCCCTCCCGGCACTCCGCGGGGCGCCCGGCGCCCGGCTCGCCGCACCCGGCTCAGGCTACGGCTCGAGGCCACGCCGGGTTCGCACTCGCCTGCGAGGAGAGTTCGCTCAGCGGTGCTGATCGACCAGGATCGGGTTGCCGTCGGGGTCGGCGACGACGAAGCTCGCCGGGCCGCTGGTCGTCTCGTCCGCCTCCTGCACGAGCGGCACCCCGGCCGCCTTCAGCCGGCGCTGCAGCTCGCGGACGTCGGTGAACGCCGCCAGCGGCTGCGCGTTCTGGTCCCAGCCCGGATTGAAGGTCAGGATGTTCTTCTCGAACATCCCCTGGAAGAGCCCGATGACATGGTCGCCGTTCTTCAGGATCAACCAGTTCTGCGCGGCATCGCCGTGGAACTTCACGAAGCCGAGCTGCTCGTAGAACTTCCGCGAAGCCTCGAGGTCCTTGACTGCCAGGCTGATCGAAAAAGCTCCCAGGTCCATGGTGGTCTCCGATAGGGATGGGTTTGCAGATGGGTTCGAGCCGGCCGCGGGCGGTGCGATGCCGGGAGGAGTCGCGCTCTCGAGGCTCAGGGTACGCGAAAGACCTGCGGCGAAGCCCCGTACGCTGGGACATGCCCGGGATGTTATCGGCTCCGTCCGCTCAGGTGTTGGCGGGGGGCGGGAGCGTCGTGAGGCGGCGGTCGTCCCGCGGTCGCGGTTCACGGCGCGGGGGTCCAGTAGTCCGCGTTGGCGGACTCGAAGCCGTCGGCGAAGGCAGCGCCCGGCAGGACGATCGCCGCGCCTGCGGCGTCGATTCCGGAGACGACCTCGAGAGGCAGCCCGCTGGCGAGGTCGTCGAAACCGTCGCCGTCGAAGTCGCCGGCGACGAGAGCCGAACCGAAGCCGCCGCGCGAAGTCTGCGGCGGCTGGCCGGGCAGCCCCTCTGCGACCGGGGCGAAGCGCCGGACGCCGCCGCCGAGCCCCCCGGCGTTGCCGGCGATCACGGTCGTGGCACCGTGGTCGAAGTGCTCCGGCACGGCCGACGGGTTCTCTCCCGGATGCCCAATCGCGAGGTCGTCGAAGCCGTCGCCGTCGAAATCGCCGGTCGCCAACGCTTGGCCGAAGCGGTCGCCGGTCTCGCTCGCTGGAGGGTCGAGAATCATGTCCTCGGCGAAGTGGGAGACGTGGCCCGGGGTCGGGATCGTCGGCCCGCCGTAGACGACGACCACCTGGCCCGCCGCATCGACGACGCCGGTCGGAGCATCGAACGTGTCGAAGGGGATGCCGATGACCAGGTCGTCGAAGCCGTCGTCATCGAAGTCGCCGAAGGCTAGAGCGAGCGCGAAGCGATCGGCGAGATCGGGGTCGCCTCCCAGCGCCCCATCGGTAAGGAGCATCGAACCCGCCGCGACGAGTCCGGCGGGCCCACCGAAAACGACGTGCGCGATTCCGGCCGCGATGGCCTCGCCGGGGACGCCGATCGCGAGATCGTCGAAGCCATCGCCGTCGAGATCTCCCGCCGCCAGAGCGTAGGCGAACTGATCGAAACCGTCGGGCTCGCCCGGCAGGCCGGTTCCGAGCTGGTCGAAGGCCTGCGACGCGGCGGGGGCAAGCCCCGTGGCCGAACCGGGGATCGCCACCGCCCAGCCCGCCTTCGCTGCGCCGTTCAGGGCCTCGCCGGGGGCGCCGATCGCCAGGTCGGCGAAGCCGTCGGCGTCGAAGTCGCCACAGGCGAGCGCCCCGCCGAAGCGATCCTCGACCTCGGCGCCATCCGGGATACCGATCGTGTCCTGGGTGTAGAGGCCGGCGCCGCTCGTGACCGGCCCACCGGGCCGACCGCTGTAGGTGAAGACGGCGCCCGCGGCCGACGTCGCGCCGACCGACTCGCCCGGAGCACCGACCGCGAGGTCGTCGAAGCCGTCACCGTCGAAATCGCAGGCGGCGAGGGCGTAGCCGTGGGAATCGAACGGCTCGAAGCCGCTGCCGGTCTGGGACAGGAGGCGCGGAGTCGACCCGGCGAGAAGCCCCGTCGCGTGGCCGAAGAAGACGATGACGCTACCGCTGCCCGGCACCGGCGCGCCGATCGGCCCGGAATCTCCGGGCACGCCGACCGCGAGATCCTCGCGGCCGTCGCCGTCGAAGTCTCCGGTCGCGAAGGCGTGTCCGAAGGCGTCGTCTGCCTGGACGCCCGTGGCGCCGATCGCCGGATCGGGAAGGTAGATCGCCCCAACGGTGGAGAGCCCGACACTCTCGGCGTCGGCGAACGCGAGAGCGGTAACGAGCAGAAGCGCGAGCGCTGCGATCGGGACTGTGTCGCGCAGCGCCGTGACGGATCTCCCGCCACGGCGCCTCGGGATGCGCCCGGTCATCCCGGCTCGCTCTCGGCGATCCGGCGCGCGCGCGCGCCGCGGCCGGGCCCCTTCCCGAACGGCAGCAGCATCGGCACACGCTCGCGGTAGTCGGCGTAGGCGCGACCGTGTGCCGCGAGCGTGTCGCGCTCCTCGAAGCGGATGCCGACGAGGATGTAGAGCGTCGTCGCGACACTGAACAGAAGGTGTCCGGCCGTCATCCGCGGCGTGGCCCAGAAGGCGAGGAGGAATCCCAGCATGATCGGATGCCGGACCATTCGGTAGAGGAACGGGGTGCGGAAACCGACCTCGGTGTAGGGGCGCTGCCGCAGGTGGAGGTAGACCTGTCGCAGTCCGAAGAGATCGAAGTGCTGAATCAGGAAGGTGCCGACGAGGACCATCGCCCAGCCGAGGACGAAGATGGCCCAGAGAACGGCCTGCCCGGCGGCGCTCTCGACGCTCCAGATCGTCCCCGGGATCGGCTCCCACTGCCAGAAGAGCAGGATGAGGGCGAGGCTCGCGAGCAGCACGTAGGTGCTGCGCTCGATCGACTTCGGCACCAGCCGCGTCCACCGGCGCTTGAATCCCGGCCGCGCCATGACGCTGTGCTGGAGCGCGAACACCGCGAGCAGGAGGGCGTCGATCGCGAGCGCCCGGCCGAGGGGTCCGGCCGCTCCGTCGTTCACCGACTTCGGCACCAGGACGTCGCCGACGAAGCCGATGGCATAGAGAAAGGTGCCGAGGAAGATCAGATAGCTCACTGCGCCATAGACGAGGGCGAAGACTCGGGTCATGACTCTCTCCTCCTGGATCGAAGCGTGAACGACGCGCGCACGGCGCGAACCGACGCGGCCGGAGGTCGGATCCGCCGGCTCATCGAGATGTATCGAGATCGGGGTGGGCGAGCCGCCAGTGGAGACTGTCGCGAGCGCTCCGGGCGGGTCCGACGAAGGTGATGGACCGCAGGCGCCCCTTCGGGGGAGGGGGGGCCGCGGCGGGTTTCGGGTTTGGATTACGATCCACCCTTCGTATGGGCCTTCTCGACGACGCGCTCTGGCGGCGGCTCTCGCCGCTGCTCGACCGTGCCCTCGAGCTCTCCTCGCAGGAGCGCTCGGCGCTGGTCGCGACGTTGCTCGACTCGGAGCCCGACCTCGCGGCCGCCCTGGAAGAGGCGCTGGCAGTCCACGAGCGGGCGGCCGCCTCCGGCTTCCTCGCGTCTGCGGCACGCACGCCGGCGCGATCGCTCGCCGGTCAGAACCTCGGCTCCTACCAACTGATCGAGCGCATCGGCGCCGGGGGTATGGGCAGCGTCTGGCGCGCAACGCGGGCCGATGGCCGCTTCGAAGGTGAGGTCGCGGTGAAGCTCCTCCATCCGTCCCTGATCGAGGGCGAGGGGGCCGAGCGCTTCCGCCGTGAGGGAACGATCCTCTCCCGCCTGACCCACCCCGGAATCGCGCGGCTTTACGACGCCGGCGTGTCGGAGGCCGGGCAGCCGTACCTCGTCCTCGAGTTGGTCGACGGCGAACCCATCGACCGCTACGCCGACGCGCGCCGGCTCGACGTCGGCGCGCGCCTGGTCCTCTTCCTGCAGGTCGCCGAGGCGGTGGCTTCCGCCCACTCGAGCCTCGTGGTGCATCGCGACCTCAAGCCGTCGAACATTCTGGTCGACCGTGACGGACGGGTGAAGCTGCTCGACTTCGGCATCGCAACGCTGCTCGACGCCGCCTCCGGCGAGGCCAGCCTCCGCACGCAGACGGCGGCGCGCGCGCTCACGCCGCAGTATGCGGCCCCCGAGCAGCTCGAGGGGGGGCCGATCACCACCGCCGTCGACGTCTACGCCCTCGGCGTATTGCTCTACGAGTTGCTGACCGGCGAGCATCCGACGACTCGGGCACGGGCCTCGACAGCGGAGCTCGTTCGCGCGATCACGACAGCCGATCCGCCGCGGATGAGCGAGCGCATCCGCCGCGCCGGGAATCGAGGCGGCGAAGCCGACCGCTTCACGCTGCGCGCACCCACCCGCGAACAGCTGGCTCGCACCCTGGCGGGCGACCTCGACACCATCGTCACCAAGGCCCTCAAGAGAGACCCGGCGGCGCGCTACCTCACCGTCGCGGCTTTCGCCGACGACCTGCGGCGCCACCTTCACGACCAGCCGGTGCGGGCGCGCCGCGACAGCTTCGGCTATCGGGTGCGCAAGCTCGTCGCGCGCCACCGTCTCGAGGTCGCCGCCGCCGTGGTCGTGACTGCGTCGCTCGTGGCCTCGACCGCCATCGCCGTGCGGCAGGCGCGCCGCTCCGAACACCAGCGGGATCGCGCGCTCGAGGAGCTCTATCGGGCCGAGATCACCAACGACCTCTCCGCCTTTCTCCTCTCCGAGGCGACCCCTGGAGCCGAGCCCATCCGCAAGAGCGAGGTGCTGCGCCGCGGCGAAGAGATGATCGAGGGGCGCTTTGCCGGAGCGCCCGACCTGCAGGCGCACATGCTCCTCGTCCTCTCCGAGCGCTATTACGAGACTTCGGAGTTCGCGAGCTGGCGCCGAACTCTCGAACGCGCCTACGAGCGCTCCCGGGAGACGAGCGACCCGCGCCTGCGCGCGGTCGCCGGGTGCGAGCTCGCCGTCTCGCTGGTGGACCGCGACATGGACCTTTCCCGGCAGCTGCTCGAGGAGTCCCTGCGGGAGCTCCAAGGCGCCAGCGAGCCGGCGGCAGAGCTTGCCCGTTGCCGGCTCGCCGAGGCGATCGTCGCGCGCCGGCTCGGCGAGCTCGACCGGGCGGTCGCGGCCGCAGAGGCTGCGCTCGCCCTCGAGCGCGCACGCCCCGGGCCGCCGGGCCGGGGCGCCAACGCCTTGAATGCGCTCGCGCTCATCCAGACGGAGCTCGGCCGCTACGACGCGGCGAGCCGAACCTACGAGCAACTCTTCGAGCTCTTCCGGTCGCAGCGGCGAGAACGGACCCGAACCGCGGCCACCCTCCACCACAACTGGGCCGTCGCTCTGCAGAGCGCGGGTCAGATCCGTCGCGCGCTTCTCGAGTCGGAGCGCGGCGTGGCCCTGGCGCGCGAGGTCGACCCCGGGACGGGGCCGTCTCCGAATCAGCTCTGGGTCCTGGGAAGTGCGCTCTCTCTGGCCGGGCGCCACGCCGAAGCGCTCGCCGCCATCGACGAGGCCGTCGAGCGGGCCCGCAGCTCGGAGGGAGCGGCAATCTCGTTCTGGGCGCTCGTCTATGCCGGCCGGTTGTACGCGGAAGCCGGAATGCCGGGGGCAGCCGACGAGCGCTTCGCGGAGCTCGATCGGCTCACCGCTGCGAGCCCCGCACTTCCCGCCTGGTTCACTGGCTGGCGAGAGTGGTACGGCGCCGCGGCCGAGGTCGAGCGCGGGAGTCCGGCGCGAGCGGTCGAGCTCGCGGCCCGCGCGCTCGCGACCTTCGAGGCAGCGAAACGGCCGCGCGAGATCCCGCCGACGCGGCTGCTGCTGGCGCGCGCTTTCAACGATCTCGGTCGATTCGAGGAGGCGCAAGCCCAGGCCGAACCGGCCCTGGCCGCGGCTCGTGAGCGGCTGGGAGACTTCTCGCACTCGCGCGGCGTCGGTCTCGCCGAGCTCGAGCTGGCCCGGGCGGCGGCCGGTTCCGGAGATCCGGTCCGGGCCCGCGCGGCGATCGCACGGGCCCTCGATCACTTGCGAGCCTCGATGGGGGACGACGCCCCGGAGACGCGGCGGGCGCTGGCGCTCCATGCAGCGCTCACCGCGCCGGGCTAGCGCCGCGCCTACGGATCGATCGCCCAGGGGGCGAGGGGCACCTCGTGCTCGAAGCCGTCGGCGAACTGGGCGCCGGGAAGTACGGTCACCGTACCCGCTCCGGTAACGCCCTCGATCGTCTCGTGCGGAGCGCCGATCGCCAGGTCGGCGTAACCGTCGCCGTCGAAATCCCCGGCGGCCAGCGCGCGGCCGAGCTCCCGCCCCGGCGAACCCGGCGGCGGCGGTCCCGGGAAGCCGTCAGCCCCGGCGGCGAAGAGTCGACGGCCCGCCGTGGGCGCGGGTCCGTCGGCGGTGCCGACCATCACCGTAACGGCGCCGTCCTGCGCGAAACCGATCGCCTCTCCGGAGTGGCCGGCGGCGAAGTCTGCGCGGCCGTCGCCGTTGAAGTCGGCCACCGCGAGCGCCAGTCCGAACCGGTCGTTCCCCTCGCTCGCCCCCGGAAAGTGGATGTTGTTCTCGGCCCAGTAGGAGACCGGTCCGGGGGGCGTGACCGATCCACGGACGACCGCGACCTGCCCGGTCTCGACGATCGGGCCACCGCTCGAAGCGAACGTCTCGAGCGGAATGCCCACCACCAGATCGTGGAACCCATCGCCGTCGAGATCGCCGAACGCCAGCGTGAGCCCGAAGTTGTCTCCCGCCTCCGTCAGTCCGCCGAGAGTCGCGTCGGTGAAATCCAGCGATTCGAATCCGGTGAGGCCGGCCAACGCGCCGAAGAGCACGTGGACCGCTCCCGCGGAGAGCTCCTCGCCCGGCACCCCGATCGCAAGGTCGGCGAACCCGTCGCCGTCGAAGTCACCGGCCGCGAGGCTCGCTCCGAACTGGTCGTTCGGCTCCGGATCGTCAGCGACGTCCGGTCCGCCCTGGGTGAAGGTGTGAGTTCCCGTCGCCGAGAGACCAGCGGCCGACCCACGAAGGACGGCCACCCAGCCGGCGTTCACGGCGGCCCCGACGTCCTCGGACGGCGCGCCGATCGCCAGGTCGGCGAAGCCGTCGTTGTCGAAGTCGCCGCAGGCGAGCGCAGCGCCGAAGGCGTCGCCCGCCTCCGCGGTATCGGCGATGCCGACGGTGGCCTGCGTGAACAGCGCAAAGGCCCCCACCACGGGCCCACCGGCGTCACCCGGGTAGACGAAGACGGCGCCCGCCGCGTCGATCGCTCCGAGGCCCTCGCCGGGCGCGCCGACGGCGAGGTCGGCGAACCCGTCGCCGTCGAAGTCACAGATCGCCAGCGCGTGGCCGTGCCGATCGTTGACCTCGTATCCGGAGCCCGACTGGGCGATCCGACGCGGCGGCGCTCCTGCGATTCCGGTGTCGCCGGCCCCGAAGTAGACCGACACGCCGCCGCTGTTGGCCACCGGCGCCGCCAAGGGACCGTCATCCTGCGGGATTCCGACCGCCAGGTCGTCGAAACCGTCGCCGTCGAGATCTCCCGCAGCGAGTGCCTGCGCGAATCGGTCGTTCGTCTGCGGACCCAGATCGCCGATCGTCACGTTCGCCAGTCGGTGAGAACGCACCGGCGAGAGGCCGACGTTCAGGTCTTGGCCGGAGAGTTCGACGGCGAGCAACGTAGCGCCCAGGACAAGGCAGCGGCCGGCCGTGCGGACCCCTCGATGCCGCGCGCCGTGCGTTCGCGGGCCCCGCGACGAGGGCTGGCCTCGGAAGTTTCGATGCATCGTCGTGGCTCCTTCTCGGCTGCGCTGCGCCTCGGGCCATGGCGACCCGGGCGGGCGACCGTCTCGGAGTTGGATCGAGGGCGCGCCCGGAAACACGACAGGGCCAGCCGCCCGCGCCCGCTCAGGTGCGCTCGAGGGCGGTGTGGAGCAGCAGCCGCGCTTTCGCCCAGTCGCGCTGCACGGTGCGTTCGGAGACGCCGCGCAGGTCCGCGATCTCGGCGAGAGTGAAACCGCAGAAGAAGGAGAGGTCGACGAGCTCGGCGAGCGCCGGCTCGAGATTCGCCAGGTCGGCAAGTGCGTCGCCCAGGCGCTCCACCTCATCCGGCGAGCCGGCGGCGGCGATCGCCGCCTCGGCGAGCGGGACGAAGGCGACGTCGCCACCATGCCGGCGCGTGCGGCGGGCCCGAATCTCGTCGATCACCAACCCGCGCATGGCGCGCGCCGCGTAGCCCAGGAAGCGGTTCTCGTCGACGAAGGCCAGCCCCTCGCGACGCGAAATGCCGAGATAGGCCTCGTGCACGAGCGTCGTCGTGTTCCAGGTCATCGCGCCGCGCGCTCGTGCGACGTTGGCATGGGCGAGGCGATGGAGCTCGTCGTAGAGCAGCGTGAAGAGCGACTCGCGCGCCGCTGCGTCGCCGCCTTCGGCGCGCTCGAAGATCTGCCGCAGCGACGAGTCGTTTTCCGGGCTCACCGCGACCGATGCTAACCGACCCGCGGAACCACGGCGAACCCGGCCCCTGCCGGCGCGCCGGCCCTCAGCGCGAGTCCTGCCAGTACCCCGAGTCCTCGGACTCGAAACCGTCGGCGAACAGCGCGCCCGGGAGGACCACCGCCGATCCGGCAAATTCGACACCGTCGACGGTCGCATAGGGAGCGCCGACGCCGAGATCGACGAAACCGTCGCCGTCGAAGTCGCCCGCGGCCAGGGAGAGTGCGAAGCCGTTCGGCGGGCTGCCAGGGACTCCGTCGAAGGCGGAGGCGAAGCGCCGCCGGCGGGAGATGTCGACTCCATCCCCCGAGCCGCCGACCACGGTGAACGCCCCGGAGACCGCATTTTCGCCGGGATGGCCGATCACGAGCTCGTCGAAGGCGTCGCCGTCGAAGTCCCCTGCCGCGAGGGTCGCTCCGAAGAAGTCACTCGCCTCGCTCGCGCCCTGGAGATTGTCCTCCCGCAGGTGCTGGACGAGGCCGATCGCGGGAACTCCGGCATGGCCATAGGCGATGACGATCTGACCGGCTTCCGCGAGCGTGCCGCCGCCCAGCACCGGGAGGTCTTCGGACGGGACCCCGACGAGGAGCTCGTCGAACGCGTCGCCGTTCAGGTTGCCGAATGCGACTGCGGCGCCGAACCGGTCGCCGGGCTCCGTGAAGCCACCGAGCAGGAAGTCGTCGAGCACCGCGGAGCCCGACGGGGTGAGGCCGCTGGCGCCGCCGAACAGCACGTGCAGAACGCCGGCCCCGAGGTCTTCGCCCGGCGCGCCCACCGCCAGCTCGTCGAAGCCATCGCCGTTCCAGTCGCCGGCGGCGAGCGCGAGACCGAAGCCGTCGGTGGTCTCGGGCTCGCCGGGGAGCTCGAACTGGCTCAAACCGAAGGCGGCGGCGGCCTCCGGTCCGGAGGCCGAGCCGGGAATCGCCACCACCCACCCCGCAGCCTGCTGACCGTTCAGCGTCTCGCCGGGCGCGCCGATCACGAGGTCGTCGAAGCCGTCGTGGTCGAAGTCGCCGCTCGTGATCGCGAATCCGAACCGGTCGCCCGCTTCGGCGCCCTCCGGGATGCCGACCGTCTCCTGCGTGAAGAGCAGAAAGTCGTCGTGGAACGGGCCGGCCGCGGACCCGGGATAGACGAACACGGCCCCGGCGTCGTCCAGCGCTCCGATCGCTTCGCTCGGCGCGCCGACCGCGAGGTCGTCGAAGCCGTCGCCATCGAAGTCGCCGGCGCAGAGGGCAAGCCCGTGGTGGTCGACCGACTCGAGACCACCGCCGAACTGAGCCAGCCGGCGCGGCGCGGCCGTTGCGAAGGTTCCCTCGGCGTCACCGAAGTAGACGATGACAGCGCCGCTCTGAAAGACCGGCGCGGCCAGGAGCCCCGAGTCGTAGGGAATCCCGACGGCGAGGTCGTCGCGACCGTCGCCGTTGAAGTCGCCGGCGGCGAGGGCATGGGCGAAGCCGTCGCCCTCCTGCGGACCCGTGTTGCCGATCGTCGGGTTCTCGAGGAACCGGGAGCGGACGGGCGAAAGGCCGACTCCGGCAGCCTGAAGGCCGCCCAGCATCGCAATCCATCCCAGACAGCACAGTACTGCAGCTCTCTCCGAAGTGGGTCGCATCTCACCTCTTCCGGAGGTCGCTCCGGCACCGGGCGGGTTGCCCGCTGCGGACGCCCTCCTGCAAGCCGTGCCCCCGCCGGGAGCGCTCGCGCCCCTGACCGGCCCGACAGTGAGATGGATCGAAAATCTGCAGCGGGAGGCGACAGGCGATCGAGGCGTTCGGGGCGCTCGGCACCTCCCGGCCGACCGAGCGCTCGCTCAGGGAGCGGGCAGAGGCGGCGGCGCTGCAGATCCTGCGGTCGCCGGGGCGAGATGACGCTCGAAAAAGGCGATCGTGCGCTCCCAGGCGAGCTTCGCCGCGGCCGCGTCGTAGCGCGGGGTGGTGTCGTTGTGAAAGCCGTGCTGGGTGCCGGGATAGAGATGGCGCTCGTAGCGCACCCCGGCGGCCTGGAGGGCCGCCTCGAACGCCGGCCAGCTCTCGTTGATGCGTGGATCGACCTCGGCGGACTGGATGAGCAGCGGCGCGCGGATCTTCGCGACCTCCGTTGGGTCGGCCGAGCTGCCGTAGAACGCGACGCCAGCCAGCAGGTCGACGCGCCGCGTGGCCAGCCAGTTGACCATTCCGCCCCCCCAGCAGAAGCCGACCGCGCCCGTGCGTCCGGTCGTCGATGCACTCTTGTGCAGCCACTCGAACGCGGCGACGAAATCGGCGCGCGACTTCTCCGGGTCGAGCTTCTGGAAGAGGGTACGGGCGGCGTCCTCGTTCCCCGGATAGCCGCCGAGCGAGGTCAGCGCGTCGGGGGCCAACGCCGCGAAACCGGCGAGCGCGAGACGCCGCGCGACATCCTCGATATGGGGATTCAGGCCGCGATTCTCGTGGATGACCAGAACCCCGGGGAGTCTGTCCTTCGCCGCGGCCGGACGCACGAAGTAGGCGCGCACGGGGCCGTGCCCGGAGGGCGAAGCGATCTCGACCCGTTCGGTCACGAGGCGCGCGTCGTCGGGCGGCAGGACCAGCCCGTGCGCGAAATCGGGGGAGAGCTGGTCGAGGAGCATCGCGGCGGTGACGCTGCCGACGGCGAACTTCGCGGCGCGCTCGAGGAACTTCCGGCGATCGATGTCGCCGTGAACGTAGGCATCGAAGAGGGCCAGCAGCTCCTGGTCGTAGTCGTGCGCGGTCTTGCGCGGTCCCTGCGTCATCGGCCCACCTCCCGCACGGGAGCCTACCCGACCCGCCGAAGGAGATGGCCTCGCGGACCGAGGCGCATACATAAGTTAATTTCTTGTTGGGTTAGTCTAAAAAGAGCGCGCTTTAGAGTAATTGTGTTGACAAGTACACTAAACCGTGGATAATTCCTCTCTGCCCAAGGAGCTCACCGATGACTCCCGAAGTTGTCCCGATGGCCCCCGCCGACACCGCCTGGATGCTCGTGGCGACCGCCCTGGTGCTGCTCATGACCCCCGGGCTCGCCTTCTTCTACGGCGGGCTGGTGCGATCCAAGAACGCGCTCAACACCATGATGATGAGCTTCGCGGCGCTCGCCGGGGCGGGGTTGGCGTGGGCACTCGCCGGCTACTCGCTCGCCTTCGCCCCGGGTTCGAGCGTTCTCGGCGGCTTCGACTTCGCGCTGCTCGCCGGCATCGGCGTCGAAGCCAGGGGGACGATCCCCCATCTCCTCTTCTTCGCCTATCAAGGGACCTTCGCGATCATCACCGTGGCGCTGGTCTCCGGCGCGGTGGTCGAGCGCATGCGCTTCGGGGCGTTCGTCGCCTTCTCCGTCCTCTGGACTCTGGTGGTCTATGCCCCGATCTGCCATTGGGTCTGGGGAGGCGGCTGGCTCGGAACCCTCGGAGCGCTCGACTTCGCCGGCGGCACGGTGGTGCACGTCAACGCCGGCGCCGCGGCCCTCGTCGCGGCCCGGGTCCTCGGCCCGCGTCGCGACTACGGGCGCCAGGCGCTCCTGCCGCACAACGTCCCCTTCGTGCTGCTGGGCGCCGCCCTCCTCTGGTTCGGCTGGTTCGGCTTCAACGCCGGGAGCGCCCTTGCCGCCAACGCCTCGGCGGTCGTCGCCTTCACCAACACGCTGCTCGCCCCCATCGCGACGCTCGCGGTCTGGATGACGCTCGATCGCCTGCGGACCCGGAGGGTCACCGCGGTCGGCGCCGCCACCGGCGTGGTGGTGGGGCTGGTCGCGATCACTCCGGCGGCCGGCTTCGTCTCGCCCCTCGCGGCGCTCGTGCTCGGAGCGCTCGCCGCCTTCCCCTCCTACTTCGGCATCCTCTACCGCTCGCGCACACGCCTCGACGACTCGCTCGACGTGGTCGCGGCGCACGGTCTCGGAGGCTTGACCGGCGCGCTCCTGACCGGCGTCTTCGCGAGCGCCGCCTGGGGGGGAACAGCGGGACTCCTCGAAGGCAACGCGGCGCTCGTCGGCAAGCAGGCGATCGCGGTCGTCGCCACCTTCCTCTACTCGGGCGCCGCCACCTGGGGGCTGCTGCGGCTCCTCGCGGTCGTCCTGCCGCTCTCCGCCGACAGCCGGCTGCAGGGGCGCGGGCTGGACGTCGAGCTCCACGGCGAAGAGGCCTACGGCAGCGGCGAAGGGGCGATTCTGGTGCTCGACCCGCCGCGGCGGGCACCCTCAACTCCCGCCGGCGAGATCTCCAGCGATCTCACTTCTGGGGCGCGCCCAGCCGGTGCTGCGGCGGGAGCCTGATGCGATGAAACTGGTCACCGCGATCGTTCGCCCGGAGAGGCTCTCCGACGTCCTCGAGGCGCTCTTCCGCGCCGAAGTCACCGGCCTCTCGATCTCGCGCGTGCAGGGGCACGGCGGCGAGACCGAGGCGGTCGAGACCTACCGCGGCACGACGGTGAAGATGGAGCTGGTCGAGAAGGTGCGCCTGGAGATCGGCGTCTCGGACTCCTTTGTCGATGTCACCGTCGACGCCATCCTCACCGCCGCGCGCACCGGCGAGGTCGGCGACGGCAAGATCTTCGTCCTGCCCGTCGAACGCGTCGTCCGCATCCGCACCGGCGAGACCGACATCGACGCCGTCACCCCGGTGGCGGCGGCTGCGGACTCTTAGCGCGAGCGGCTCACCGCGGGGCCGGTAGCCGCGCGAGCAACCAGCGCCGCGACGAGACCGCCGAGATAACCGCACGCGGCCGGGTGGCCCAGCCGGAAGGTCCGCGGCCGGGTCTATACTCCCGTGCCATCCGGTCGGACAAGACGTTGACAATTTCATGACCAAGGGAGTGGTGATGCACAAACTGGGAGCTGAATTCCTCGGAACATTCTGGCTCGTGCTGGGTGGATGCGGCAGCGCTGTCCTGGCTGCGAAGTTTCCCGACATCGGAATCGGAATGCTGGGCGTAGCGTTCGCATTCGGACTGACGGTGGTGACCATGGCCTATGCGATCGGCCACGTCTCCGGCTGTCACCTGAATCCCGCCGTTTCGATCGGCCTGTACGCAGGCGGCCGGTTCCCGGCCGGGCAGCTCCTGCCGTACATCGTTGCGCAGGTGCTGGGGGGCCTCGCCGCCGGAGCGGTGCTCTACGTGATCGCCTCCGGCAAGGCGGGCTTCGACGCCACGGCCGGCTTTGGCGCCAACGGCTATGGCGAGCACTCGCTGGGTGGCTACTCGCTGACGGCGGCCCTCGTCACCGAGGTGGTGATGACGATGTTCTTCCTGTTCATCATCATGGGGGCCACCGACAAGCGCGCGCCGGCTGGTCTCGCGCCGCTCGCCATCGGCCTCGCGCTGACCCTGATCCACCTGATCAGCATCCCGGTCACGGGCACGTCGGTGAACCCGGCGCGCAGCACGGGCGTGGCGTTCTTCGCCGCCGACTGGGCCGTCGGTCAGCTCTGGCTGTTCTGGGTCGCGCCGATCGTCGGCGGCGCTCTCGGCGCCGTGCTCTACCGCGCCATCGCCGGCGACGGCAAGGCCTGAGCAGCGGGTTCGAACCCGGGCGGGCGGCGAGCGGCCGGTTCGCCCAGCCCCGAGGTCGGCAATGCCGCGGCAGCGGGCTAATAGTAGGCGCGCAGGCGCAGGGTGCGCTCGCGGCCGTCGGCGAGCGTGAGGCGCGCCAGTGTGCCGTCGGCGGCGTGCATCCAGCCGGCGACGATGCGCCACCAGTCGGGTCCCACCGGCTCGCCGTCGAGGGCCCGGACGCGCTCGCCTTCGACCCACCCCGTCTCCTGCGCCGGGCTGCCGGGCGCGACGAAGACGACCACGAGCTCGGTGCCGTCGATCTCGAACTGCAGCCCGGTGCGGTCGCGCGGCAAGGGCTCGGTGAAGACGGAGGCCGGGCCGGGCTCGAGCCAGAGCCGGGCGTTCTCGTAGTCGAACAGCACGCGGAACCGGTTGAGGAGGCCGGCGCCGAGATTGCCTGCCTGGCGCCGGGTGTCGAACGCCCCTTTCAGGTTCTCGGTGTGGAACGTGACCGGCACGTTCGGGATCTCGAAGCCGGCGAGAGTCACGGAACGGAGGGTGCCCGTCTTCGAGATCCGGAAGCCGCCGACGCCGCCGCTCTTCGCCTCGGAGAGCGGACGCCCGGCGAGGAAGCCGCGCTCTTCCGCATAATGTCCGAAGACCGTGAGCGCGCCGCCCTGGCCGGTGTCGAGGCCGACCACGACCGGCTCACCGCCTTCCATCTGGAGACGCACACTCTTGTGCCCGTCCTCGCCGGGAAGGAGCTCGGTGGAGCGCCCGGGGCCGGCATAGCGAAACCGCGCCGGATCGTGAAATCGGATCCTCTTCCCCGGATAGTCGACGTCGACGACGACGGCGTGGAACAGCTCCTTGCCGAGGATCATCGGCATCGTCCGGCCGCTCTTCTGCGCGATTTCGGAAAGATCGATCACGGCCGCGGCCATCGGCCCCATCCGGAGCCCCCCGAGGTCGAGCGTGACGCCTTCGACCATTCCCGCCTCGGTGACGCCGCCGGTACCGCGCGCCGCCACGGCGCCCGCAGCTTCGAGCCCGGCGCTCTGGGCGAAAGCCCGGTCGAGCACGCTCATGCCGGCGCCAGAGTCGAGAAGCAGGTCGGTCTCGCGGCCGTTGACTCGCCCGCGGAGGTAGATCCAGCGCTCTTTGAAGAGATCGAGCGGCATCCACTCGGTGACCGCCGGGGTATCGGAGCCAGGGGAGCCAGGGGAGCCAGGGGAGCCAGCGACCCCGCCGGTAATCCGCGCCAGGCGCTCACCCGCGGCCGGCCGTGCGAACAGTTTGGCGGCGAGGCCGACGTTGGCGCTCATCTCCCGCCACTCGACGACCTGATTCTCGGCGGCGTGCTCGGCGAAGCTCTCCTGCCGGGCGGCGAAGCGCACACCCTGGAGCACGCGGAAATCGCCGAGCCGGGTCCACGTCTCGCGTCCGTCGGTGACGGTGCGCGACCAGATGGACTCGCCGCTCCGCGGATCGACGAGGAGCTCGAACCGGTCGCCGTCGGGGTAGTCGAAGCGCAGGAGTGTCCCGGCGCTCCCCTCCTTCTCGATCGGCCCGGCGAGACTTACGGCGACGCCCTTCCCACGCAGGTGAGCCAGGAACGCCCGGTCGTTCTCCCGCAGGAGCCGGGAGACCTTGTCCACCGCGAGCGGCTCGATCTGACCGCTGGCGTTGCGCTCCCACCCACCGGCGGCGCCACCACCGCTCGCACCGCCCTCACCGATCACCGCTTCGGCGCCCGCGATCACTCCGAGGTCGTACTCGAGCAGCGACTGTCCGGCGCGGCGGGAGCGCATCGTGAGGCTCCCGGAGAGTCCGGAGACCGCGAGCGTCCCCGAGAGTGCGAAGTCCTGCAGCCCATCGACTGCCGCCCACCCACCGAGCCAAACGACATGAAGATCGATCAGCGCCTGCGCGTCGCGCGGGATCGCGAGGCGCTCGGCGACTGGCGGGCTCGCGACCGCGTCCGTGGCGGCGAGCGCCCCTCTGGCCGTGCCGGAAGCGAACGCTGCCGCAGACGCGACCAGCAGGAACGCGCCCACGGCGGAAGCGGATCGTGGCAATGGGTTCATGGCGTCTCCCTCAGCGCTGGCGCGATGCGGCAGCTAGAGGAAGTACGCCGGGCTGCCGCCGCGGTTTCGTTCGAGCATCGCACGACGCGACGTGGATCGCACATCTTCCGCTCGCAGCCCTCCAGCTCGCCGGGCGTTCCCTGCCTGCGACTCCACAACGACGCGGTCACCCCGGTAGCGGCGACCACGCACGGCGAGGGCGGCGAGCTCCGGGTCACGGCGCCGCCGACGACGGCAAGGCCTGAGTGCCGGGTTCCACTCGACCGGCGCAGACGGGACGCGACTAGCGGGAGAAGACCGCGCCGTGCGGCAGACCGGTGCCTTCCCAGCCGTGGGGCCACTGCCGTTTCGCGAAACTGAAACCGGTCTTGCCGTCGGTATCGCGGAAGGCCTCGTCCACGGAGAGCGCGCCGGTCTTCGGGTCGAGCTGCAGCAGGTACATGCGATTGTCTTCGCCCCCGCCCGGCGTCACCACGATGCGGCCGGTTACCGGATCCCATCCCGTCCAGTGCGGGCGGAAGGCATCGCTGATCGTGAGCCGCGACACTTCGACCGGGCGCGCGGGATCGGCGAGGTCGAGCACGATGAAGCCGTTCACCTCCGGCACGCTCTGAACGAAGTACTGGCCGACGATCGTCGGCACACCGCAGAAGTTGCCCGGAAAGGTGTGCACCAGCCGGGCCGTGGGCGCGTCGGTCTCGATGCCGGTGATCCGCTCGACGCCGCAGGCCAGCGTCTGCACGAAGACCGAGCCGTCGGGGCCGACGCGAGGCTCCTCCGGGCTGATGTGGGCATAGAGCCGCTCGCCGGGGTCGAAGTACGCCGTCCGCAGCAGCCGCAGATCGGACAGCCGCCAGACCTGGTAGGTCGTACCACTGAACAGATCGGGATCGTGCATCGAGGAGTTGGTCGACACCACGCGATCGATCTGCGGCAGGACGACCAGGCTGTAAGGCATCAGGAGGTTGTCGGCAAAGGCGAGATCGGCGTTGCCCGACGAGCGCACGACCCGGCCGGAATCGTCGATCTCGACCAGGCCGCCACTCTTCCCCATCGCGGCATTCGCGAACGGTGGCGTCCGCGCCTTCGTCGCCGTCTGCGCCGCCTGCGGCCCGGAGGCCATGGCGGGCATCGACGGCATCGCATCGTGCTGGAAGGAGACCAGCACATGGCCGTTGGGCAACCGGACGTACGAATGCGGATGCGCGAAGCCGGCCATGTCGCCGAAGGACCCGGCGACCGCCGGATGCAGCGGATCGCGCACGTCCAGGATGAAGGTGCGCCCGGCGTCGTGATCGTTGACGAACAGCATGCCGCTCGCAGGCATGGTGTACTCGGTGTGATGCGGCCGCACCGTGCGCTGATCGGTTTCGAGCGCCGCGAGCATCCGCCCGTATTGCGGCGAGCGCGGGTCGGCGTCGATCACGAGCAGGAAATCGTTGCCCTTCTTTTCCTTGTCACCCGCCCAGACGAACAGCGCGTGCGGCGGCGCCGGCGGCGAGACGACCGTAGCAGGCACCAACTCCCGGGCCCGCGACAACGCCGGGGTTGCCGACACCGCCACGAGCGCCGAGGCGAGCGCCAACACCGAGAGGGTGCGCCTTGGGTTCGACATTCCACGACTCCTTCGAGGCCGATCACGCAGCCTCAGGCAAGACCGACGCGAGCCCCGAGGATGCACCGTTCGGGCAGTGGCCGTGACTCGTTCCGGGGAGCGTACCAGCGACCCCCTGGGCCCGTCGCCGGAGCGCTCGCCCCTTCCCGGGCGCCCAGACGAATCGCATCCAGCCGGGGCCGGGTCGTGGTGGAAGAGTCGAAGCAGGCGGTCGTGGGCGAGGGAAAGCCCGGTCGCGGATAGGCTGTGCCGATGCGAACGCCCCGCCGCGAGCCCTGCACTTGACCGAACCGCTCTGGATCGACCGGGCCGACGAGCTCGCCGCGGGTGTCGAGCGTTGGCGCGCTGCCGGCACCGCGGGAGGCGCTGGCGACATCGCGCTCGACACCGAGTTCGTCTTCGAGCGCACCTTTCGGCCCCGCCTCGGCTTGATCCAGATCGCCGCCGGCGGCGAGATCGCGCTGGTCGACGCTGTCCGGATCGCCGACCTACAGCCGCTCGCGGCGCTCCTCGAGGCGCCCGACACGCGCAAGGTCCTGCACTCGGGCTCGGGCGACGTGCCGATCCTGCGGCGCGCGACCGGCGCTGCGCCGCGACCCCTCTTCGACACCCAGATCGCCGCGGCTTTCGCCGGCCTGGGCCCGTCGCTCTCCTACGCCGCGCTGATCCGCGAGCTCTTCGCGGTCGAGCTGCCCAAGCACGAGACCCGGACCGACTGGCTGCGCCGGCCGCTGTCGCCCGCGCAGCTGCGCTACGCCGGGGAAGACGTCCTGCACCTGGGCGCCGCCGCGGCCGAGCTCGAACGCCGCCTGCTCGCCCTCGGGAGACTGGAGTGGGCGCTCGAGGATTCGGCGGCGCTCGCCGATCTCGAAGCGGACGCCGCCCTGCCGGCCGATGCCTGGCGGCGGGTGAAGGGGCTCGATCGCCTGCCGCCGCGCGGCCGCGCCGTGGCGCGTGCCCTCGCCGCCTGGCGCGACCGCGAGGCCGACCGGCTCGACCTCGCGCGCTCCTTCCTGATGCGCGACGAGACGTTGCTGGCGCTCGCCCGCCTCGACGGGAGCGGCGGCCACAGCGGACCCACAGCCCTCACACCACAGGAGATCGCCAAGCTCCCGGGCTACGAGGCGCGTCGCCATGCGCAGCATGCCGGGCGCTGGGTGGAGGCGATCGCGGAGGCCAACATCGCGGCCCACGCCGGCACGGCGCCCGCGGAACCGGCTCGTCTCCCCGCTGCGGAACGTGAGCGCCGCCGAGCGTTCGAGGATGCGATCTCCGCGCTCGTCGCTCGACGCAGCGGCGAGGTCGGGCTCTCCCCCGAGCTCCTCCTCTCGCGGCGTCAGCGCGACCGCGCCATCGACTCCTGGCGCGCTGGCGGAGGAGGTTCGCTCGCCGAGCGCGTGGGCGGCTTTCGCGGCCGCCTCCTGGGCGCCGAGCTCGACGCGCTCGCCGCGAGCCAAAGCTAGGGCGGCGGAGCCTCCGTCAGGTCGCGAGCGGCGGCGGCTCGCCGGCGAGCCGCCGCCGGCGGACGGCGCGCGGCACGAGCCCGTGAGCCGGAGAGAAGAAGAAGGCGAGCGCGAACAGCAGACCGGCCACCGTCGCCATCGAGCCGGCGATGGAGGCGTCGAGCGACCGCGCCAGGGCGTAGCCGCCCAGGGTCGAGGCGACACCGCAGGCGACCGCGATCGCGATCATCCGGCCGAGTCGATCGGTCAGAAGATACGCCGTCGAAGGCGGCACGACGAGGAGCGCCACGACCAGAATCGCGCCCACCGATTCGAAGGCTCCGACGACGGTGAACGAAACCGCGCCCATGAGGAGGTAGTGCAGGAGGACGGGGGAGAATCCGAGCGTCGCGGCGAGCTCCGGGTCGAAGGTCGAGAGCTTGAGCTCTTTCCACAGGAGCGCCACGAACAGGACGATCGCAGCGAGAAGCGCGCCGTTCATCCACAGCGCGCGCGGTCCCATCGAACGCTCGCCCACCAGCCAGAGATCCCAGGGGGCATAGGCGATCTCGCCGTAGAGCACGCAGTCGAGATCGAGATCGACCTGCCCGGCGTAGCGGCTGATCAGGATCACGCCGACCGAGAACAGCGCCGGGAAGACGACGCCGATCGAGGCATCCTCGGCGAGCCGGCGCGAGCGCGCGAGCAGCTCGACGGCGAAAACGGTGAACAGCCCGAGCGCGCCGGCGCCGATCAACATCGGCAGCGGCGACCGGCTGCCGGTGAGCAGGAAGGCGAGGACGATGCCGGGCAGCACGGCGTGGCTGATCGCGTCGCCGAGGAGCGCCATCTTCCGCAGCACGAGGAAGCAGCCCAGAATCGCCGTCGAAGCCGCGACGAGCGAACCGACGAGGAGGATGACGACCGTCGGGTTCATTGGCCGCTCCCGGCGAGCGCGCGAGCCGGGGCGTGGGTGCGCGGGATCGCCCGACCGTGGGGATCGTGCGACGGATAGCCGAGCTTGGCGTCGAGCTCCTCGAGGGTCTCGTCCGACAGGGCGTGCTCCATGGTCTCGGCGTCGCGGTGGAGGTGGTCGGCCGGGAGGCGCAGGCGCTCCGCGAGATAGGTCTCCCAGAGGCGATGCTTCCGCACCACGCGCTCGGCCTCGATCCGCCCGGCGGCGGTCAGGTCGAGATCGCCGCCGTCGCGGGCCACGAAGCCGCGACGGGCGAGGCCGCGCGCGGTGTGCGCGAGCTCGGCGGCGCGGCTGCCGCGCTTGCCCATCAGGATCGGCACCGGTACGAGGGCGCCGGGCTTGCCCTCGCGCTCGGCTTCGAGCCAGAGGTCCTTCAGCAGGTTCTCGGCGCGGATGCGGCGGCGCAGGCTGCGCTCCCGCCCGAAGGCGCGCAGCAGGCCGCGCTGCGGCGCGAAGAAGAGCGAGACGAGCAACAGGGCGCTCGAAGCGAGGACGATCGCCGGGCCGGTGGGCAGCGCATCGACGCTGGCGCTGGCGAGCGCACCGGCCGCGGCCGCGAGCGCGCCGATGCCGGCCGAGAGCACCACCATCGTCCCGAAACGATCGGTCCATTGCCGCGCGGCGGCGGCCGGCGTCACGAGCGTCGCGATCATCAGCACCACGCCGACGGTCTGGAGGCCGACGACCACCGTCACGACCAGGGCCGCCGTGAGCACGATCTCGAGCGGCCCGGTCGGCAGGCCGATCGAGCCGGCGAAGCCGCGGTCGAACGTCACCAGCTTGAGCTCTTTCCAGAACAGGGCGATGGTGGCGATCACCACGGTGCCGACGATCGCCATGAGGACGATGTCCTTGCGCATGAGCGCGGCGGCCTGCCCGAACAGGAACTTGTCGAGGCCGCTCTGGTTGCCGGCCGGGAGCTTCTGGATGTGGGTGAGCAGCACGATTCCGAAGCCGAAGAAGACCGAGAGGACGATTCCGATCGCGGCATCCTCCTTGATGCGCGAGTAGCGCGCGATCCCGAGCACCGCGAGGGCGCCCACGATGCCCGACACGAGCGCTCCGCCAAGGAGTACCAGTGGGCTCTTCGACAGCGTGAGCAGGAAGGCGAGCCCGACGCCGGGGAGCGCCGCGTGAGCTAGCGCGTCGCCGAGCAGGCTCTGCCGCCGGAGGAGCGCGAAGGCGCCGAGGGTGCCGCCGATCGCCCCCAGGAGGACGGAGCCGGCGACGACGTTCTGTGCGGAGAAGGAGAGCGACATGCGTGCCGCCTCAGCGTCCCGGACCGGGGCGTTCGACGCTTCCGGCCGCGGCGCGCGGGCGCTGCTCGAGGTAGGCCGTCGCGGCCTGCTGAAGGAGCGTCAGCCGGCCACCGTAGGTACCGTGGAGGTTCTCCGGTGTGAAGGTCGTCTCGACCGGACCGGCGGCGACGAGGCGAAGGTTGAGCAGCACCACCCAGTCGAAGTACTCGGGCACCGTCTGCAGATCGTGGTGCACAGCGACGACCGTTCGTCCGGCGGCCCGCAGGTCCTTGAGCAGCGACACGATGGCGCGCTCGGTCGTCGCATCGACGCCGGCGAACGGCTCGTCCATGAGATAGAGGCGCGCCTCCTGCGCCAGCGCGCGGGCGAGGAAGACGCGCTGCTGCTGGCCGCCGGAGAGCTGCGAGATCTGCCGCCCGGCGAGATCACGGATGCCGACCTTGTGCAGGCAGTCGAGCGCGCGGGCACGGTCTTTCGCTCCGGGGCGGCGGAACCAGCCGAGTCGGCCGTAGGTTCCCATCGTGACCACGTCGAGCGCGCTGGTGGGAAAGTCCCAGTCGACGCTCTCGCGCTGCGGCACGTAGCCCACCCAGGAGCGCCGGCTCTCGGCCGGCTCGCCGAAGATGCGCACCCATCCCGCAACCGGCTTCACCAGGCCGAGAACGCTCTTGAGCAGAGTCGACTTCCCGGCGCCGTTCGGGCCGACGACCGCGATCAGCTTGCCTTCGGGCAGGGCGAGATCGACATCCCAGAGCACCGGCTGCGTGCGGTAGGCGACGGTCAGATCGTGAACTTCGATCGCCGGCAGAGGCGGCGCGGCTTGTGCGCCGGCGGCCAGGGAGCTCACAACGTTCCCCCCAGCGAGCGCACGATCGTCTCGACGTTGGCGCGCACCATGCCGGGGTAGTTCCCGGCCGGGGAGTCGGCCGCGCCGAGCGCGTCGGAGAACAGCTGGCCACCGATCACGACCTCGTGGCCGCGCGAGCGCACCGCCGACTCGACCGCCTCGATCGCCCGTCGCGGCACGCTCGATTCGACGAAGATCGCCGGAATTCGCTTGGCGACGATCTCGTCGACGACTCGGTCGACGTCCTTCAAGCCCGCCTCGGCGAGCGTCGAGATCCCCTGCAGGCCGACGACCCGAATACCGTACCGGCGGCCGAAGTAGCCGAAGGCGTCGTGGGCGGTGATGAGCACGCGCTGCTCGACCGGGATGGTCGCAATGAGCTCTTTGACCCAGGCGTCGAGCTCCGCGAGCTCAGCCTCGTACGCCTGTCGGTTGGCGGCGAAGGTCGCAGCATGGGCCGGTGCGAGGCGGGCGAGCTCGCGCTCGATCGGCGCCAACGTCTTCGCCCAGAGAGCGACGTCGAACCAGACGTGCGGGTCGTACTGACCGGCCATCTCCGGCGGCTCGCGCAGCTCGTCGCGCGGCAGATCCTCGCTCACCGCGACCACCGGCCGGGTGCGCGCCATCTTCACCAGCACGTCGCCCATCTTGCCCTCGAGATGGAGCCCGTTGTAGAGGATCAGGTCGGCGTCGGCGAGGAGGCGGACGTCGCCCTCGCTCGCCTTGTAGAGGTGCGGGTCGACTCCCGGGCCCATCAGCGCTGTGACGGCGACGTGCTCGCCGCCGAGCCGCCGCGCCGCATCGCCGATCATTCCTGTGGTCGCGACGACGCGCAGCGGACCGGAAGTGGTGTCACGCCCGGCCTCCGGCGGCGCGCAACCCTGCGCGACCAGGGCGACGACCATGAAGGCCGAAGCCCGAAGTTGTAATTTGGACATATCAAAAGTATGCTCTCGACATGACAAGAAGTCAAGTTGGTGCCGCATTTCCTTCCCCCCACTCTCTTTCGGGATAGCCTCCCCGCGATGGCGACGTCGACGGTCGAGGACTACCTGAAGCAGATCCTGCTCGAAGAGCTCGTGGGGGGAGGAGGGCGTGTGTCCACCGGGCGGATCGCGCAGGCTCTCGCGGTGACGCCGGGCACCGTGACCTCGATGCTGAAGACGCTCGCCGACGGCGATCTCGTCGACTACGAGGCCTACGGCGGCGTTCGACTCACGGCGGCGGGCCGGCGACTCGCGCTTCACGTCGTCCGGCGCCACCGGCTCATCGAGCTCTTCCTGGTTCGGGTCATGGGCATCGACTGGAGCGAGGTCCATGCCGAGGCCGAGCGACTGGAGCACGCTGTCTCCGAGCGCCTGATCGAGAGAATGGACGAGATGCTCGGTCACCCCTCGGTCGATCCGCACGGCGACCCGATCCCCTCGGCGGCCCTCGCCCTGCCCACCGACGCCTCCGACCTCCCGACGCTCGCCGCCGGCAGGATCGGCGCGCGCTATCGCGTGGCGCGCATCGCCGATCAGTCTCCCGACTTCCTGCGCGTCGTCGAGAAGCTGGGGCTGCGGCCCGGCAAGAAACTCCGCCTTCTCGCGGTCGACCCCGCGGCCGACACGCTCGAGGTGGAGCTCGACTCGGGAATCCGCTCCCGTCGTGCGAGCCTCGGCCTGCGCGCCGCCGAGAAGATCCACGTGGAGAGGGCATAGGATCCGGCGCATGCGACCTCGCCTCCGGAAGACGTTGTGGCTCTCCGGTTTCGCCGCTGCGCTCTTTCAGACGGGCGTCTTGCTCGCCGGCACGGTCCTTGTCGACGCCGGTCGCGGCAACGTCCTCGTGCGC
>JAGPDF010000041.1 GCA_018057705.1 Thermoanaerobaculia bacterium
GGGTCGAACTCGATCGGGTTGACGATCTCCGAGAAGACGTCGCGCAGGGCGCGCGCGCCGGTGCGGTTCTCCTGCGAGGCCCGCTCGGCGATCATCGCCGCGGCGATGTCGTCGATCTCGAGGACGATGTCGAGCGACTCGAAGTAGCGCTGGGTGCGCGCCAGGGGGGAATCGAAGCTGCCGAGGAGAATCTCCTTGAGGATCGCGGTGTTGAGGTCGTTCAGCACCACGACCTTGTCGAACCGGGCCATGAACTGTGGCACCATGCCGTACTCGAAGAGATCCTTGATCTTCAAGAAGTCGGCGAGCGAGAAGCGCGTCTCGAGCCGGACGCCGCCGTCCGCCGTCTTCACCGCCTCGGTCTTGATCCGTTCGCCGGAGCCCGAGCGGCTGACGCGGTTGTAGACCTGGTCGTAGAGCCCTTCGAAGGCGCCACCGCAGACGAACATCATCTTGCGGGTGTCGATCTCGACCACCTTCTCACTGTCCTTTTCGCCGTCGAAACCGTGCAGACGATAGGGCACCCGCTCGCCCTCCATCAGGGTCAGCAGGCCCTGCTGCAGGACGACGCCGATCGGATTGGGCTTGCCGGCGATGACGGTCGACATCTTGTCGACTTCGTCGACGCAGACCGTCGCGCTCTCCATCGTCGCCTTGAGCGCCTCGAGTGTCGGGCGTTCGCCGAGGATGACGCGGGCGCGCTGCTCGATCGCGCTGAACATCCGGTCGGGGCGAAACTCGGTGCGGTCGCTGTCCACCAGGAGGTTGGCGTTCAGGATCGTCACCGCCCGGAAGTGCTCGAAGCCGGGCACGGTGTCGTAGAGGCGCTGGATGTTGTTCATGATCGTCGTCTTGCCGGTGCCCGACGATCCGATGAGCAGGATGTTGCCCGAGACCCTGCCCAGAAGGTGCTTGTGGATGGCGACCGAGACGAAACGAAGAGCACGGTCCTGGCCGAGGACGCCGCGTCGCAGCTCCTCGAACAGCATCTTGGGGTTCACCACCCCATGAACTTCGGTCAGGGTCTCCGGACTCTTCGTCATCGCCTCGATCATATCGGTGGAACCCCCTCGGACGGTCGGTCTACGGACGGAAGCTCTCCGGCGTCTAGGCCGCCCGAGGCGGTTTGGGGCGGCCGGGAGCCGGATTTCCCCGGGGCACCCGGCATAGGATCCCCTCATGCCCCCCGCGCTCTTCACCGTCCGCGCCGCGGCCAAGCGCTACGAGCTCGGCGAGACGGAGGTCGTGGCCCTCGATGGCGTCGACCTCGAGATCGGCGCCGGCGAGTTCGTGGCGATCGCCGGGCCGTCGGGAAGCGGCAAGTCGACCCTGTTGCACCTCCTGGGCGCCCTCGACACCCCGGATCGGGGGTCGGTCGAGATCGAGGGCCGCGATCTCGCGACCCTCTCCGAGCGCGAGCGGACGCTCCTGCGCCGCCGCCGGCTCGGCTTCGTCTTCCAGTCGTTCCACCTGGTGCCGGTGCTCTCGGCGCTCGAAAACGTCGAGTACCCCCTGTGGATCGACGACGTGCCGGCCGCCGAGCGCCGTGAGCGCGCCGGGAAGATGCTCGCCGCCGTGGGACTCGCGAACCGGCTCGACCACCGCCCGGACCGCCTCTCCGGCGGCGAACGCCAGCGGGTCGCGATCGCCCGCGCCCTCGTCCACCGGCCGGTCGCGGTGCTCGCCGACGAGCCGACCGGCAACCTCGACTCGGCGAACGGCACCGCGATCTTCGACCTCATGCGCTCGGTGCGGCGGGAGCTCGGAACGACCTTCGTCCTGGCGACCCACGACCCGACCCTGATGGCCGCCTCTCCCAGGCAGATCGACCTCAGGGACGGGCGGGTCGTCTCCGACACCCTGCGGGCAGAGGCCGGCGCGTGAAGTTCGCTCTCTTCGCCCTGCGCAACCTGGCCCGCAACCGGCGGCGGACGGCGATCTCGCTCGCCATCGTCGCCGCGGGCACGATCGGCCTGCTGCTCACCGCCGGCTTCATCCGCTTCTCTTTCGACGGTCTGCGCGAAGCGATGATCCACGGCGGCCTCGGACACCTGGAGATCGCCTCCCGGGCGGCGGTCGCAAGCCGCGGCGAGGCGGCGCTCGACCGCTCGGTGCAGCAGGGGATCGACCACTGGCAGGAGGTCCGCGTGCAGGTCGAAAAGTTGCCGCACGTCGTCGCCGTGCAGGCGAACCTCCACCTGATGGGAATGATCCAGAAGCCGGGCGGCGACTCGGTGTCGTTCGTTGGCGTCGGCGTCGAGCCCGAGCTCGAACGCCTCATGGGCTTCGAGACCAAGGTCCGCGACGGCCGGGCCCTCGCCGACGCGGTGCCCGCCGAGGGCGAGGACGAGGTGGTGCTCGCGCTCGGTCTCGCCGCGGCGCTGGGTGCGAAACCGGGCGACGTCGTGACTCTCCTCGCGGCCAGCCCGGACGGCATGCTGAACGCTCTCGACGTGCGCGTCGCGGGGCTCTCGACCACCGGCGTCCAGGAGCTCGACACGCGCTTCCTCAAGATCCACCTGGCGAGCGCGCAACGCCTGCTGGGGACCGAACGGGTGTCGAATCTCCTCGTCGGCCTGGACGACACCGGCCGGACCGCCGCCGCCCAGGGCGCGGTGATTCAGGCTCTCGCCGGCGGCGAGCAGGCGCTTGCCGTGACTCCCTGGGAGAGGCGCGCCGCCTTCTACAGCCAGGTGCGTGGCCTCTACCTCGGGATCTTCTGGTTCCTCGGCGCGATCGTCTTCGTCCTCGTCGTCCTCGCGACCTCGAACACGCTGGTCATGACGGTCATGGAGCGCGTGCGCGAGATCGGCACGCTGCGCGCCATCGGCACAGCGCCGGGCCAGATTGCAGCGATGGTGCTGTGGGAGGCCCTCTGGCTCGGTGTGCTCGGTGCCCTGCTGGGCAACGCGCTCGGCGCCGCCGCCATCGCCGGCATCAACGGGCTGCATCTCAAGATGCCGCCGCCGCCGGGTGCCGTCGACCCGATCGACCTGCAGCTCGCTTTCGTGCCCGAAGCGTTCGCAGCGATCGTCGTCGTGATGGCCGTCGTGCTTCTCGTCGCCGCCCTCGCCCCGGTCGCTCGCGCCACCCGCATCTCCGTCGTCGAAGCGCTGCGGCATGTCTGAGCATCGCGATATCTCGGAGAACCGCGGCATGCTCGAGCCCGTCGATAAGCCCGCGATGGGCGCCACGTCCCGCTGCGGTGCCGCTTCCTCTCGACCGGGCAGCGCCTCCACCCCGCCGGCGACCAGGCGCGTCGGGGCTCTCACCGCGACCCTTCTTTTTTCCTTTACCAGCAGCTTTTTTCTTTCTGTCGGGCCGTCCGAAGCGGTCGTGAGAGCGGGCGAGAAGACCGGCGAGATGGCGCCTGCGGCGCAGGTTGCCGCCGCCGATCAAGAGCTCCTCGCGGCGAGCGATCTCTTCGCCGCCGCGCCGCCGGAGTTCCGCGTCGAGCTCGAGGTGCGCCCGACGACGGCCGCGAGCGGCTTGCCGCTCGAGATCTGGCGGCGCGGCGACGAGCTCGCGCTCGTCCGTCTGCTGGCCGAGAAAGACCGCGGCAAATTCCTCCTGCGCCGCGACCGCGAGCTCTACTTCATCGCCCCGGGGAGCGCCCGCCCGGTGAAGCTCGCGCCGTCGTACCGGCTCCAGGGGGCGGCGCTCGACGAGCTCCTCGGACTCCGCCTGGTGCGCGACTACCGCATTCAGCAGCTCTCCGAGGCCGGCGGTGTCGTCACCTTCGATCTCGTTGCGAACGACAAGGGGGCCGCGACACCGCGTCTGCGCTGGGTGGTCTCCCGCGGCCGGCGCCTGCCGTTGCGCGCCGACCTGCAGGCGGGCGACGGCAAGGTCTTGCGCGTGATCGAGTTTCCCGAGTGGAGCGACCCCGGGCGCGGCATCCCGAAGCGCATGGTCGTGAAGGAGGTTCTGCGCGGCGGCGCGCCGCTCGAGATCCTCTTCGGCAGGTTCGCAACGGTTCCGGTGAGCCTCGAGCTCTTCGAGCTCGGGGACGCCGGGAAGGCCGCGCGCGCCGCCCTGCCGCTCTCGGGAGCGGCCGCAAAGCCTACGGTGCCCTGACCTCGATCTCGCCGCTCACGAGCGGCGCGCCGACCTCGTCGGCGAACCAGGCCAGGTCCTCGACGACCAGGTCGAGGCTGACCCGATACCGGCCCGGAACCGAAGGCCAGTCGAGAACGATCTCGGTTTCGAAGCTCTCCCCCGGCGCGATCTTCCGTGGCAGGAGGAATCGCGGCTCGCTGGCCGGTCCCTGGCCGGCGACGAGCGGCACGATCCGGGCGCCGATCTGCACCGGCAGCGAGGCGGCAGAGCTCCAGGTCCAGCTACCGGTGTTGCGCAGCCCGATCCTGAAGACCGTCCGCGATCCGGCGGCGACCGCAGCCGGCAGGGCGACAGGAGTCACCTCGCGCGCGAAGCCCGCGGTCGGCGGCGCCGTTCTTCCGAGGTAGCGCAGGCGTAAGGAGGCGCGCTTCGCGCCCACGGTCTCCGCCGAGAAACGGACCAGCCTCGCGCCATAGCTCGCCTCCGGCGACCACCAGAAACGGTGGCGGCGCCACGGTCGGGCGGCCGCGTGCACGACGACGCCGCCGGATCGGCCGGGCGCGAAGCTGGCGAGGGGATAGCGCCGCGCTCCCCGCCAGTCGGAGATCACCAGGGTGACCGGCTCGGTGTCGGCGACGACCGTCAGATGCATCGGCGCGTCGGGAAAGCGGGTCGCGATCTCGAGCTCCGCGGCCGGCCGGCCGCTCTCGATCGTGAAGCTCCACTCCCCGGCCGCCGCGAACGGATCGACGAAGCGCACGAAGTCGTTCGCCCAGTAGCGATCGCGCCGGCCGTCGAGATTCGTCGCCGTCGATTCGTAGGGCAGGAGGCGGAAGAGACCGGCGTTGGCGTGCGCCTGGCTCGTCGGGTCGAGCGCGCCGAAGCGGATCTGGGAGGCGAGCGCCGAGATTCCGACGACCGCCGAAAGCGCCCAGATCGTGAGCAGCAGGCGGCGCGACGGGAGGCGCGGCAGGGCCACCAGCAGGCAGGGATAGGCGGCCAGGATGTACCGGTTGCCGAGAAAGGTCTCGCCACCGAAGAAGTTGGCCGGCATCCAGACGAGATAGAAGAGCGCCAGGCCGGCGACTCCGGCGAGCGCCGCGACACCATCGGGGTGCGGCCGCCGGAGAGCGAGGGCAGCGAAGAACAGCGCTGCGGGAAGGTAGATGGCGAGACCGGTGTGACGGCCAACGAAAAAGTAGAGCGTGGCGTACGCCGACAGTCCGCCGTCGAAGAGCGGGGTGAGAACGAGCGAGGAGGTCGCGAGCTCGTCGGTCGAGTCGAAACGGGCGGCCGCGAGGAGGCTCCCCTCGCCGACCGGATAGCCGGTCTCGGCGTTGAAGGTGGCGCGCGCCGCCTTGTACGGATTCACCGCGCCGGTGAGCACCCAGGTCAACGCCAGCGCCGCGAAATAGGCGACGGCGATGGCAGCGCCGACCCGCGCGGCGCGGCGCAGGTCGCGCGAGAGGAGCGCCCCGAGGACCGGCACCCCCGCGACCAGCGCGTTCGGTTCGCGCAGCGAGATGAGGAGGCCGAGGAGCACGCCGCCCAGAAGATCGGCCCACGGCTGCGCGAGGAGGCGCTGCGCCCACCCGTCACCCGCGGGAGCAGAGTCCACCGCTTCCGGGGCGCTGCGTCCGGCCAGCGCCAGCACGAGACCGGCGAGCGCCAGCGCGACCTGCAGTGACTCGGTCATCCGCCAGGCGACGTAGGGCAGGACGATGCCGGTGGCGATGAACGTGAGCAGGGTGTTTCGCGCCGCGGTCCGCTCTCCCAGGCGCTCGAGCCAGGCCCGCGCCAGGGCGAGCGCCAGGAGCATCACGGCGAGATTCGCCAGTGCCGCGCCCCAGTCGCCGAGCAGGCCGACGAACGGTGCCGCGAGCAGCGGGTAGAGGACCGGCTTCGAGTAGGCGAATCCCTGGCCGGTGCGCTGCAGGATCAGCGCGACAGGCCCGCCGGCGTGATTCTCGGCCCAGGTTCGGTCTGCAGCGGCGAAACCGAGGTCGAAGTCGCGCGCCAGCGACGCAGCCATGGCGACGTAGGTCCCTTCGTCGCCGCGCAGGTCGTCGCTGTCGACGCGCAGCAGAAAGAGCGTCGCGAACAGCAGAACCGCGAGGCCTGCGAGAACGGGGATGAGCGAGCGGGGCGACCGTGCGGCGGGGTCCGGTGGGTGGGCCGGTGGGTGGATCGATGGGTGGAAAGTCTGCGGCATGAAACTGCTCTGAGCCTATCGCAGGCAAGGTTCCCGGGCGGTCCCGAGGCGGCAGCATCCGGCCGCGCCGGGCGCCGCACACGTGCGCGGTAGACTGGAGTCGCCGCCATCAGCCGTCCGGCCTTCGATCCCCCGGCCGGCATCTCTCAGGAGAATCCGTGCTCGACACATCGCAACCCCGCAGATTCACTCTCGCCGGGCTCCTCGCCCTGGCCGCTCTCGCAACGCCACCGACCGCCTCTGCCACCGTCCCCCTCTGCACCGCCGACGCCACCACGCTGTGCATCGATCAGACGCCCGGCGACGGCCGTTGGGAGATCAAGCTCGACTGGGAGACGACCCTGAACGGCGGCTCGTCGGGTCACGCCCACGCGGTGCCACTCACCAGCGTCGGCGTCTCGCGCGGCGGACTCTTCTGGTTCTTCTCCGCCGACAACCCGGAGCTGATCGTGAAAGTCATCGACGGCTGCGGCTACAACAACCGCGCCTGGGTCTACTACTCCGCCGGCACCAACGTCGGCTTCACGATCACGGTCACCGACAAGCTCTACCCGGCCCACGTCTGGACACGCACCAACGCCGACCTCCATACCGCCGAATCGGTCGCCGACATCTTCGCCTTCACCTGCGACGGCTCGGAGGTGCCCCTGCCGCCGGACGACGGCCCGTGGATCCTCACCACCCGCCCGGGGCTCTTCTTCACCCCCAGCGAAGCCGAGCCGATCCACCGCATCGACATCCCCGTCGCCGCCAACGAGGAGTTCTACAAGATCGTCGTGGAGGTCGAGGTCGACATGGACGGCTACTACCCGGCCGACCCGGGCGGCAAGCACAATCTCTTCACTCTCTGGCGCGGTGACGACGACCTGCGCGGCGACCTGGTCGGCGAGCTCGGCCTCTACGGGCCGCCGGTCGGCGAGCTCGAGGGGGTCTCGAGCCTCGACCTGCCTGCCAACCAGCGCGAATACCGCTCGATCTTCCACGAGCTGGATCCGCAGGGCGTGTACTCCTTCCTGTACATCTACGACCTGGCGAGCAACAGGATCAAGACCTACGTCTACGAGGGCAGCGTGGTCGGCGAGAACCGCATCTACCTGATGAGCGGCGACACGACGGCCGAGTACCCGATCCGCCCGGAGGACGACGGCTTCACGATCACCTTCGGCAGCACGCAGGGCGGCAGCATCGGCGAGAACGGAGTGCCGACCTACGGCTGGGAGTACAAGAACCTCAAGGTCTATCTCGAGCGCACGACGGAGTAGCCCGCCGCGGGGCACCCGCACGAACCGTTCCGTTCCGCCGGGGCCGGCCGCGCCGAAAGGTGCCGCCGGCCCCGCTTCTTTCCGGCTCCGGGCGGCAATGCGGATAAACTCCGGCGCGTGTCCCGCACGGTTCGACTCACTTTCGCCGGCCTCGCGCTGTTCTTCGTTCTCTTCCCGCTGACGCTCCAGAAGCCGGGGCTTCCGCAGGATCTGAAGTCCGACGAGCCGGCCTACTACCTGATGGCGCTCTCGCTGGTGCACGACTTCGACCTGCTCTGCGAGACCCAGGACATTCAGCGCCTGACCAACGAGTTTCCCTACAACAACGCCAACAACCTGATCCTCATGACCGACGACGACTGGCAGACAGTCTGGTTCGGCAAGCCCTACCTGATCTCGCTGCTCGCGGCACCCGCAGTCGCGCTCTTCGGCGCCAACGGCTTCCTCGGCACCAACATGGCGCTGCTCATGCTCTGCGTCTGGCTCGGCGCGCTCTACCTGCGGCGGTTCAACCCGGACGGCCTGGCGCTGCTCTTCTCGGCCGGCTTCTTCCTGATCTCGAACGCCTTCGCCTACGTCTTCTGGATCCATACCGAAGTGCTCTGCATGGCCTCGGTCACGATCTGTCTCTACCTCGCCTTCACCCCCGCCTCGACTGCCGTGCCGACCGGCCGCTGGGGACGTTTCCTGCGCTCGTTCTGGAACGCCGCCAGCCGGCCGGCCTGGTCGGGAGCGGCGATCATCGCCGGGGCCTACAACAAGCCGATCCTCGCCCTCCTCGGGCTGCCGGCGCTCTACCTCGCCTACCGGGCGGAGCGCCTGCGCGGCGCGGCGAAGTGGCTCGCTGGTGCCGTGGCCGCGGGCGTGCTCGTCTGCGGCATCTCGATCGGCTTCACCGGCCACCCCTCCGCCTATCTCGGCGTCGAGCGTTCGGGGGTCCGCGTCCTCGACTTCACGCGCATGCCCGACCTGCCGATCGCGCGAGGGGAGGCGTACAAGGAGAAGGTCCCCGAAGCGAGCGGACCGCGCAACTCCTGGTCGTGGATCTTCCGGTTGCCCGAAGTCGACCGGCGGCTGCCCGAGAACACCGCCTACTTCTTCGTCGGCCGGCATACCGGACTCCTCCTCTACGCGCCGTTCTCGGGGATCTGCCTGCTGCTCTTCGCGCTCTACAGCCGGCGCTCTCCGGAGCGCTGGGGGGTCCTCGCCGCGCTCGCCGGCGTGGCGTTCTTCTTCCTGACGCTCATCCCGTTCAACTGGCACGGCGGCGGCGGCTTCATCGGCAACCGCTATTTCGTCAACGCCCTGCCGGCGCTGCTCTTCCTGGTCACCCGGATCGCGCCCGCGTGGCTGGCAGTGGCCGGTTTCGCGCTCGGCGGAGTCTTCGTCGCTCCGATCCTCTTCACGCCGTTCGGCGCCCCGGTGCCCAGCCCGACCCTGCAGGCACACGTGCGCAACTCGCCGTTCCGCTTCTTTCCTTTCGAGCGCACCCTGGCCGGCCAGATCCCCGGCTATCGCGGGCAGATCGGCAGCGGGGTCTACTTCTTCGGCCGCCGCGACGTCCTGCAGTCGGTGGGCGAGAGTCTGTGGGCGGTCGGGGGGAAGCCGGTCGAGCTCTGGGTGCACACGGACCGTCCGCTCACCCGGCCGGTCTTTCAGATCGCGACCGCGATCGCGCCCAACCGGGTCTCGGTCGAGCTCGGCCGCGACCGCAAGGAGATCCACTTCGAGTCTGCGACAGCGCCCGGCAACACGACGCGGATCACGCTCGCTCCCGGCGCCCCGAACGAAGAGCGCGCCGACGACGGCAGCACCTACTTCGCTTACAAGATGTGGATCGAAGCCTCGGCCCAGACCTTCCGCACCGAGGTGGTCCAGGCGAAGCCGCCGACCGAGGAGGAGGCGGAGGAGCTCGCCCGCCCGGGTGCCGCGCCCCGGCAGGAGTTCGAGGAGGTCACCTTCCTGGTCGGCGCCGCGGTGACTTACCTCGGAGAGGAGGGCGACCTCGAAGCCGACGTCTATCAGCTCGAATGGCAGGGCGGGAAGCCGCCGGCCGAATGGCGCGCCAACCGGCTGCTCCGTGTCCCGGCGACGGTGAAGAACACCAGCCCGGCTGCCTGGCCGGCACGCGGCGCGACGCGGGTCGCGCTCGCCTACCACTGGCTCGACAGCGCCGGTCAGCCGGTCATCTTCGAAGGCCTGCGCAGCGCTCTCCCGGGCGACGTCGCCCCGGGCGAAAGCGTCGAGGTGGTGCTCGAGATCGCGACACCCAGGAAGCCCGGCGAGTACATTCTCGAGCTCGACGCGCTGCGCGAGCAGCTCGCCTGGTTCTCGGGCAAGCGGCCCGGCTCGACGCTGCGCTTGCCCGTCACCGTCCTGCCAACCGACGCTCCGTAGCGCGCACCGTGAAGGATCGGCCGGCTCCAGGTCCCGCGCAGAGTTCGCCCCCGCCGCACCCTCCGCACCCTCCACACCCTCCACACCCTCCAATCGCCGCGCTCGACACCCCCACGGGCCTCTTGCGCTCGAGCGGCGCCGCGACTCTCGCCCAGTTCGTGCGGGTCGCGGCGATCCTGCTCACCCACCTCGCGCTGCGCCGTCTGATTCCCCCCGCCGACTGGGGCCTGCGCGACTGGACGGAGGCGCTCTTCCTCCTCCTCGCCACGGTGCGCGACCTCGGCATGCCGAGCCATGTCGTGCGGCTGCGCCCGATCCCGCTCGGCAACCTCCTGCGGGTGCAGCTCGGCTGGGGAGGCGCCCTGGGCCTCGCGATCCTCGCCGGCGCCCCTTTCCTCGCCACGACCTTCCGCACGCCGCGGCCCGACGTCGCCCTCGTCCTCCAGGCGATGGTCGTCTACCTGCTGCTCGAGGGCCTCGCGAGTGTGCCGCTCACCCACTTCGAGGCCGGCCTGCGGATCGGGCGCTCGGTCGTCCCCGAGCTCGCCCGCACGCTCTCCTACTGCACCGGGGCGCTCGCTTTCGCGCTCGCCGGATGGGGCGTCTGGTCGTTCGTCCTCGCCATGATCGGTTCGCAGGCGCTCTACGCCGCGCTCCTCTGGTGGCGCGCGCGGCCGACAATGGAGCTGCGCTACGAGCGCGGCGGGACACTCACCATGCTCGCCTCCAGCATCCCCCTCGGGAGCATCTGGCTGCTCGCTTTCGCGGTCACCTACGCCGACGCGCTCATCCTCGGCAGCCGTTTTCCGGACGCGGTGGTCGGCGGCTACATGTTCGCCTACGTCTGGGCGTTCTTCGCCTCGCGCGTCCTGCAGCAGCCGATCGGCCGGGCGCTCTATCCGGCTCTGGTGCAGTTCGGCGACCAGCCGGCACAACAGTTCCTCGCCTACCGTCTGGCCACCAAGGTGCTGCTCGCAATCGAGGTTCCGGCTGCGCTCTTCCTTTTCCTGAACGCCGATCTCGTCGTGCAGATTCTCGGCGGCGTGCGCTATGCCGACCAGGCGGACCTCCTGCGCCTGCTCGCCTTCGCCCCGCTCATCGATCCGCTCGGCCGTTTCGGCGGCGAGCTTCTGGTCGCCCGCAATCGCGATCGCGACCGGATCCTCTCGCTCGTCCTTCATCTCACGGCACTGGTCGCCGGCGGCCTCTACCTCGCCCACCGCTTCGGCCCGGTCGGCATGGCCTGGGCCAACTTCCTGGCGCTCGGCGCCCCGGTCCTGATCTGGTCGCTGGCACGGATCGACCGCCCCGGCCTGGGCCGGCTGCTAGTCGACCTGGTCGAGGTCTACGGCGCTCCGCTGCCGCTCTTCGCCCTCGCCTGGTGGGCCTCTGGCGACGAGGCCTGGCTCCGTTTTGCCCTCTCCGCCCTGGCCGCGCTCGCCAGCCTCGCCTGGTTCTGGTGGCGCTTCGGCGGCCGTTTCCTCGAGTTTTTCCGTGCGCCGCGCGTTGCCGACGCCACCCCCGGGACTCAGCCGGTAGAATAGACCCTGCGGTGTATCCGGAGCCCCGGCTTTCGGATCGACGTTCGCCCACTCACCCGTTCGAGGTCTTGCTGCCATGAGCGATTTCAACTGGAAAGGCAAGCGAGTCCTGATCACCGGCCACACCGGGTTCAAGGGCAGCTGGCTCTCCCTCTGGCTCCAGGCCCTGGGCGCCGAGACCTACGGCTACGCGCTCGCCCCGTCTACCGAGCCGAGCCTCTTCGAGCTCGCCAACGTGGGGTCCGGAATGGAGTCGATCCTCGCCGACATCGGCTCCCTCGACCGGATGCAGGCGGTCTTCGATCGCGTGCGGCCGGAGGTCGTCCTGCACCTGGCCGCGCAGGCGATCGTCCAGGTCGGCTACCAGGAGCCGGTCGAGACGTTCTCGACCAACGTGATGGGAACGGTCCACGTGCTCGAGTGCGTGCGCCGCACCGCGAGCGTGCGATCCGTGGTCGTCGCAACGAGTGACAAGTGCTATCGCAACGAGGAGTGGCACTGGTCCTACCGCGAGAACTCCGAGCTCGGCGGCCGCGACCCCTACGCCGCGAGCAAGAGCTGCGCGGAGCTCATCGTGCACTCCTATCGCGCGTCGTACTTCAACCCGGAGGAGAGCGGCAAGCCGACCGCCCTCGTGGCCTCCGTGCGCGCCGGCAACGTCATCGGCGGCGGCGACTGGGCACCCTATCGCCTGATCCCCGACATCGTTGCGACACTGCGGGAGGACCGGCCGCTCGTCCTGCGCCATCCGACGGCGATCCGCCCGTGGCAGCACGTCCTCGAGCCGCTGCGCGGCTATCTCCAGGTCGCCGAGAACCTCTACAACGGCGACCTCCCTTCAGCAGGTCCCTGGAACTTCGGCCCGGTCGACGAGGACTGCCTGCCGGTCGCCTGGCTGGCGCAAGAGCTCTCCCGCAAGTGGGGTCGCGAAGCGCAGTGGCAGTCCGATCGCATCCCCCACCCGCACGAGGACACTTTCCTCAAGCTCGACTGCAGCAAGGCCCGGGCGCTGCTCGGCTGGGCACCGGTCCTGCGGCTCGATGACGGCCTGCAGTGGATCGCCGACTGGTACCAGGCGCTGGATCGCGGCGAGAACATGCGAGCGGTGACGATCGCCCAGATCGAGAGCTATCGCGCGCTCGCCGCCGAACGCTCCGAGCGCGCCCTCAACGCCGCCGTCTAATCGACTAGTAGCGCTTCTCGACCGGCGGCAACCGGCGCGGCAGGAGTCGCTTCAGCCGCTGCTTCCACTCCTTCATCCTCAAGAGAAAATTGGGGACAGTCCCCAATTTTCTCAACTCCTTTGCTTCCAGCGCTTTGGCCAAACTGGGGACTGTCCCCAATTTTCTCTGCTCCGAGTGGAAGCGGGCGAAGTAGCTCTGCTGGGGGATGCGGTCGGCGGTGGCGCCGGGCGTTTTGGTCGCGACGACGAAGAGCGCCATCTGGCGGGCACCGAAGCCGCCGTAGGCGAGGTGGTCCAGACAGCCGGGGGTATAGCGGCGGATCTTCCACACGGTCGAGTGAAACCGGCCGCGGAACCAGTAGGGGAAGAACTCGAAAAAGTAGCAGGCTTCGATGCGCCAGCCGTTCGCAGTGTAGAAATCGTGGAACAGGGTCGGCGAGAACATGTAGAAGCCGTGGTCGACATGGTTGGTCGACGGCGCCATGCCGTGGATGACACGGCCGCCCTCGTGGACCAGGGCATGCAGGTTGGCGAAGACCTGCGGCAGGTCGAACACGTGCTGGAGCGTGCCGGCCTCGAACACGGTGGCGAAGCGGCCGTGGAGCGCCGCTGGCACCGGTAGATTGAGATCGAGGATGTGGTCGGCGCCCTCCCAGTCCGAGACGTCGCTGCTCTCGACGCGCTCGCAACCCAGCAGGCGAAAGAAGCTCCGGTCGTCGAGGCAGCCCGCCGCCGCGAGCTCCGGCTGGTGCGAGAGCGCCAGGTCGTCCGGCCGGGCGAGGGGCGTGCCCTGCTCCCGGGCCCAGCGCTCGACCTCGCCCAGGGTGGCGTAGATCGACATGCGTCCGAGCTCGAGGAGGCTGCCCGAGAACGGCCGCGCGCGCGCCTCGTCGAGCAGCAGGCGGACCGTGCCGCGCGGAACGCCCATCAGAGCCGGGTTGTAGGTGGCGGGGAGCGAACGGCGGCGCCTGCAGCCGTCGCTGCCTGGGCCGCAGTCGCCGCGAGCTCGCCGCGCAGGCCGACGATCGTCCGGTGCAGACCCTCTTCGAGGCCGACGCGCGGCCGCCAGCCGAGCCGGCTCCCACTCCGCGCGATATTCGCCCGCCGCACGGCTTCGAGCGGCCGGTCGGCGAGCGCGCCGATCTCGGGCGGCGGCGCATCGAGGGCATGACAGATCTTCTCGACGACCTGGCGCACGGTGACGAGCTCGCCGCTGCCGAGGTCGAACGTCTCCCCCTCGATCCCCGGCGCCTCGGCCAGGGCGAGGAGGCCGGCGATCACGTCATCGATGTAGATCCAGTCCACCGGGCGCGTCCCGCTCGTCAGCTGCGGCGCCTTCTTCTGCAACGCCTGGAGGATCGTGTACGGCACGACCTTGCCGTGATCCACCTGCCCCGGGCCATAGACCATGAAGACGCGGGCCGAGACCACCGGCGTGCCGTAGAGCGAGCGGAAGAAACGTGCATAGAGCGTCGCGGCCGCCTTGGCCACCGCGTAGGGCGAGCCCGGAGCCTCACCGGACGAGAGGTCGGGCTCCTCCATCGACCCGGTCAGCACGATCCTTCGGCAACTGCCCGCGGGGGCGGCGGTCGCCGCCGCCAACAACTGGACGGTGCTCTCGAGATTGGCGTGGAAGGCCGGCAGAATGAGGTCGCGCTCGCGCCGGCCGGTCACCAGACTTGCGAGATGAAAGACGACCTCGGGAGTGCTACCGGCGAAGACCCGCTCTGCCTCCCCGGAGGCCGCGAGGTCGGCCTGCCACCAGCGCAAGTTCGGCGAGCTGCTCGTGCGCGCCTGACGCGAAACCGCGTCGACGCGGCAGCCGGCCGCGAGCAGAGCGTGGACGAGATGGCCGCCGAGGAAGCCAGTGGCGCCGGTGACGAGAACGGGAACGGGCCGCAAGAGACGGAAATCCTACCGCAAAGCCCGGGCATCAAACCCCTGTGATACCTTGCCCACCTGCATGCGTGTGGGTGCCCTCGCCGGCCGCGGCCGGCGCCTCCTCGAGCGGCTGTCGCGACGGATCCGGCGGGTGGAGAGCCGGGTGGTGACGATTGTGCCGCCACTCTCGACCGGTCTACCGGTCGGCCGCGCGCTGCTCTCCTACATTCTCGATCCGTATCTCCTCGCTCCGGAGCGCCCTGCACCCCATTCGCACACCCATTTCTGGGAGTCGCGCGAGATCGGAACGGTTCTCACCGCCCTCGGCTTCGAGCTCGACGTCGTGCACTGGACCAACCGGACCTTCACGCCGCGACGCCCCTACGACCTCTTCGTGGACGTGCGTCTGAATCTCGAGCGCCTCGGCCCCCGGCTCGGCCCGGACTGCCTCAAAGTGATGCACATCGAGACCGCGCACTGCGACTTCTACAATCCGGCGCAGCAGCGCCGTCTGGCGGAGCTCGAGGCGCGACGCGGGATTCGCCTGGCACCCTACAAGATGCTCGAGCCGAACCGCGCCATCGAGCACGCCGACGCCGCCACGATTCTGGGCAACCGTGCGACGCAGGCTACCTACGAGCACGCCGGAAAGCCCCTCTGGCCGGTGCCGATTTCGCAACCGTTCCTCTACCCCTGGCCGGAGGGGAAGGACTTTGCGGCGGCCCGCCGCCGCTTCCTCTGGTTCGGCAGCGGCGGGCTCCTGCACAAGGGGCTCGACCGGGTGCTCGAGGTCTTCGCCGGGCTTCCCGAGCTCGAGCTGACCGTCCTCGGCCCGATCGATCGCGAGCCCGAGTTCGAGCGCGCCTTCCATCGCGAGCTCTACCAGACGCCCAACATCCGTACCCACGGCTGGATCGACGTCGCGAGTCCGGAGTTCCTCGCCCTCGCCCGCCGTCATCTGGCTCTGGTCTACCCTTCCTGCTCCGAAGGCCAGAACGGCGGCGCGGTGACCTGCATGCACGCCGGGCTCATCCCGGTGCTCTCGCGCGAGAGCGGTGTCGACCTCGATCCGGAGTACGGCCTGGAGCTTTCCTCCTCCACGCTCGACGAGATTCGCGCCCGGGTGCTCGCGCTCTCCAGCCGCCCGGCAGCCGACCTCGAAGCCATGAGCCGCGCCGCCTGGGAGTGGGTCCGCGCCCACCACACGCGTGAGCAGTTCTCGCACGGCTACCGCCAGTCGATCCTCGAGATCGTCGCGCGCTTCCGGCCGGCGCTCGCCCGGAAGATCGGCGAGCGCGGAGCATGAGCCCCACTCACCCCACCACTCCGCCGGGCGCCCTCGTCGATACGAACCCGGACCGCCGGCTCTACCTTTCACCCCATCTCGACGACGCCGTCCTGTCCTGCGGCGGCCAGATCGCGCGCGCCACCCGGGCCGGCGCCACGGTCGACATCCTCACGGTCTTCGCCGGCGACGAGCCCGGCCCCGGGTTCGCGGCAGCCTCTCCCCTGGTCACCCGGATCTACGACCTCTGGCAGCTCTCGCCGGGGGAGGTCATGCCGACGCGGCGCCGGGAGGATCTCGCCGCCTGCGGCGTGCTCGCGGCGCGGGCGCTCCACTGGGACCTGCAGGAGGCGATCCATCGTCTCGATGTGCGGAGCCGGGAGGCTCTCTATCCCTCCCTCGAACGCCTGTTCGGCAACGTGGCGCCGCAGGAGGAGGGCCTGATCGCAGGCCTCGCCGAACGTCTTGCCGGGCTCGCGGGCGACCTCGGAAGCACCCGGATCGTCGCGCCGCTGGGGGTGGGCGGACATGTGGACCATCGCATTGTGCGCGCCGCTGCCGAGCGCGCCTTCGGTACCTCCCTGCTCTACTACGAGGAGTTTCCCTACATCGTCTGGAAGCTCTTCGCGCTGGCGCGCGCCGGCATCTACGGACGCTCCTGGCGGAGCTTCCGCGAGCCCCTCGCCGCCGAGGAGATAGCGGCACGGATTGCCGCGATCGCCTGCTACGCTTCGCAGGTGAATCCCCTCTTCCGCACTCCCGCCCGGATCGGACGCCTGGTCCGGCGGCATGTCCGCCGGGCGGGCGGCGAGCGCCTCTGGCGCCGGGTGTCCGCGGCGACCGCAGGGACCGCGGCTTCTGCGGCATCGGATGGCCACGCCGGCGGGGCGCCCGTATGACGCGCGACCGGAAGATACGGGTCGTCGTCACCGGCGGCGCCGGGTTCATCGGCAGCCACCTCTGCGAGCACCTGAGCGGTGCCGGGCACCCGGTGCTCGCGATCGACGATCTGTCGCGCGGCCGGCGGGAGAATCTTCCGCCGGGATTCCCGCTCGAGACCCTCGCCATCGGGGCGCCAGAGATCGGAGCGCGCCTCCGGGCGTTCGCTCCGCAGGCGCTGGTGCACCTGGCAGCGCAGGTCGATGCCCGCCGCAGCCTCGAGGATCCGGTCTTCGACGCCCAGGTGAATATCCTCGACACCGTCCGGCTCTTCGCCGCGGCGGTGGCGGCAGGGGTCGAGCGCATCGTGTTCGCCAGCAGTGCAGCGGTCTACGGGGATCCGGAAGAGATCCCGACTCCCGAGGATTCGCCCCTCGATCCGCTCTCGCCCTACGGTGTCGGCAAGCTCGCCGGCGAGGGCTACCTCTCTTTCTTCGCCCGCCGACACGGCATCGCCGGCGTCGCCCTGCGCTTCGCCAATGTCTACGGACCGCGCCAGGAGTCGGTCGGCGAGGCCGGCGTCGTCGCGGTCTTCTGCCAGCGCCTGCTCACCGGCCTGCCGGTCACCATCCATGGCGACGGCCGCCAGACCCGCGACTTCGTCGACGTCGCGGACGTCGCTCGCGCCTGCGAGCTCGCCCTCTTCGGCCGTCCGGGCGTCTACAATGTGGCGACGGGGATCGAGACCGATGTGCGCACGCTCCTTGCCCGGCTGGCGGCGGTCCTGCAACCGGGGGCACCCCCGGTCCACGGTCCGGCGATCGCCGGCGAGCCGCGACGTTCGGCTCTCGATCCGTCGCGCGCCGACGCCGTTCTCGGCTTTCGCACCACGCAGGAGCTCGCCCGCGGCCTCGTCCGCACCGCCGAGTGGTTCCGAGATCGATCCAGGGAGGCACGATGAAGGAAGGACGCACCGACAGTTCCCGACCGGCCGCTTCCGGAGACTCGGCGGGGCAGTTTGCCGACATGCCGGTCGTCATCCTCTGCGGCGGCCAGGGAACGCGTCTCCGCGAGCACACCGACAACGTGCCCAAGCCGATGGTGGAGATCGGCGACCAGCCGATCCTCTGGCACATCATGAAGCTCTATGGGCTGCGCGGCTTCAAGCGCTTCATCCTCTGCCTGGGCTACAAGGGCTGGGTCATCAAGCAGTACTTCCTGCGCTACCACGAGATGCGGCGCGACTTCACGGTCTCGATGAAGGGCGACCCGCCGCAGGTCCGCTTCCACAACCAGGTCGGCGAAGAGGACTGGCAGGTCACCTGCGCCGAGACCGGAGCCGACAGCGGCACCGGCGGCCGGCTGAAACTGGTGGAGAGCTACGTCGACGCCGAGCACTTCTGTTTCACTTACGGCGACGCGGTCGGCACGGTCGATCTCGACGCCCTGATCGCCTTCCATCGCACCCAGGGTCGGATCGCCACGGTCACCGGCGTCCACCCGACATCGCGCTACGGCGAGATGAAAGTCGAGGGCGGCAAGGTCGTCGAGTTCAACGAGAAGCCGACCGTCGCCGAAGGCGTCGTTTCGGGCGGCTTCTTCGTCTTCCATCGCCGCGTCTTCGACTACTTAGGCTCCGACCCGAAGACCTTCCTCGAGCTCGAGCCGCTGCAGAAGCTGGCGCGCGACGGTGAGCTCTCGGTCTTCGTCCACGAGGGCTTCTGGCACCCGATGGACACCTACCGCGACTGGCTGCATCTGAACGAGCTCTGGAAGTCGGGCCGCGCGCCCTGGAAAGCCTGGGAGTGACCCCGGAGACGGCGCCCCACCTCTCGCTCGTCGTGCCGCTCTACAACGAAGCGGAGAATCTCCCCATCCTCGCGGCGGAGATCCGCCAGGCGCTCGCGCCGACCGGACGGACCTGGGAGACGCTGTTCATCGACGACGGCTCCGACGATGGCAGCTTCGAGGTCCTGGCGGCGCTCGCGGCAGAGGATCCGACGGTGAGGATCCTCCGCCATCGCAGGAACGCCGGGCAGTCGGCCGCCCTCGCCGCCGGCTTCGCGGCGGCACGCGGCGCGATCGTCGTCACGCTCGACGCCGACCTACAGAACGATCCCGCCGACATTCCGGCGCTGCTCGCCCGGCTCGGCGAGTCGGCCGCCGCGAGCGACTGCGACGCCGTCTCCGGGGTGCGCGGGCTGCGCCGGGACAGTTGGGTGCGGCGGGCCTCGTCGCGGGTGGCCAACGCCGTCCGCAACTGGGTCACCGACGAGCAGGTCAGCGACGTCGGCTGCTCGCTGAAGGCCTACCGCCGCGAGGTCCTCGCGGGGTTGCCGATGTTCCATGGCATGCACCGCTTCCTGCCGACGCTGGTGCGCTGGAACGGAGCGCGGTTGGCGGAGATTCCGGTGAACCACCGGCCGCGCCTCCACGGCACCGCCAAGTACGGCATCGGCAACCGGCTCTTTCGGGCGCTGGCCGACCTCATGGCCGTGCGCTGGATGGGCACCCGCTGGATCGCCCGCGGCAACGTCGAGGAGATCGCAACCCGCACCGGGGCGCTGCCGCGATGAGCCTCTTCGAACGCCTGGGCCTCCTGATCCTCGCTCTCGTTCTCTTCCTGCCCGGCATCGGCGGACGCGATCTGTGGAATCCCGACGAGCCGCGCTACGCCGAGGTGACGCGCGAGATGCGGGAGGGCGGCGACTGGTTCGTGCCGCACCTCAACGGGAAGGTCTATTCCGAGAAGCCGCCGCTCCTCTTCTGGATGATCGCCGGCGCCTCGCTCGCGACCGGCGAGGTCGGACCCGTCGCGGCACGGCTGCCCTCGCTCCTGGCCGGCATCGCCACCCTCTTCCTGCTCTTCGGCATGGCCCGACGGCTCTTCGACCGCCGCGTGGCCTGGTGGTCGGTCGCTATCCTTGCCACCTCGGCGCGGATCCTCTGGCAGGCCCGGGTCGGCCAGATCGACATGCTGCTCCTCGCCCTCGTCACACTGGCGATGTACTTCTTCGTGCGCGGCTGGCTCGAACATCGACCCGGGTTCTTCCGACTCTTCTTCCTCGCCGCCGGCTTCGGGACGCTCGCCAAGGGACCGGTGGGTCTCCTGCCGCCCCTGCTCTCGATCGTCGCCTTCGCCTTCTTCTCGGGCGAGCGCGCGCGGCTGCGGGAGATGCGCATCGCTTCGGGTCTGGCGATCTGGGCCGGGGTCGTCCTGCTATGGCTCGTGCCGGGGGGCATCGTCGGCGGCATGAGCTATCTCGAAACGATGGTGGTCAAACAGAACGTCACCCGGTACGCCGATCCCTGGCACCATTTCCAGCCGTTCTACTACTACCTGACGACCGTGCCGGCGGACTTCCTGCCCTGGATCTTCTTCCTTCCCGGCGCTCTCTGGCTCGGCTGGCGCCGCGCCACCGCCAACGAACGGCGCGGCTGTCTCTTCGCACTCTGCTGGATGGTCGTGACGGTACTGTTCTTCAGCATCTCGCCCGCCAAGCGCACGGTGTATGTGCTGCAGATGTTCCCGGCGATGGCGATGCTGGTCGCCTGGTCGTTTTCCGAGATCGCCAACAGCTGGAGTCGGCTGCGGCGCTTCGCGCTCGTGCCGGCAGGCCTGCTCACGGTCCTTTTCGCAGCCGTTCCGGTGGGCTGGCTGCTCTTCGAGCGCGAGCGACCCGACCGTGTCGCGAAGCTCCTCGCCAGAATCGAGCCGCTCGGGCCCGGCTTGCTCACGGAGGTCGCGATCGTGATCGCGCTGATGTTCGCGGGCTCCCTCCTCGCCTGGCTCCTCGGGCGTCGCGGGCACCCGGGGCGCGTGGTCGCGGCGCTCGCCACCGGCATGGGCGCCGCCGCCCTCACGGCGGTGCTCCTGGTCCTCCCGCGTTTCGACGTCGTGAAGAGCGCCCGGCCGCTGTCGCAGAGGATCCTGGAGGGGGCCGCGCCCGGCGAGCCCTACGCCATTTATCCGCGTCTCGATCCGCGGTTCGTCTTCCACACGCGGCGCTATGCCGAGACGCCGTCCTCCGAGGCCGAGCTGCAGGCGTTCGTGCGGCGCCCCGGAAGAGTCTGGCTGCTGATCACCCGGCCGGCGCTCGCGCAGCTCGAAACACCGCTGGCCCTGGCCGAGGTGGCGCGGGATGCCGAGCGCGAGGACGGCTACATCCTGTTGGCGAGCGGCCCACCGCTTGAGGCGGCCCCTCTCTCAGAGTAGACGCGGATCCTCTTCGACGGGCGCATCGGACGCGATCGGGCGCTTCCAGGTCGCTTCGCTGTCGTCGAATGCCGGCAGATCCACCTTCTCGCCGCGGGCCTCCCGGATACGGTACTCCCAGAGACGCGCGTACTTCAGGAAGACCCCGAACGACTGCAGCGAGCAGAGCACCAGGCCGTGCATGCCGTCCAGGACGCCCAGCTGGAGGAAGTAGGTGCGCATGAAGCGCCACCAGGGCCGCGCCACGAGCTCCACCAGCCCCGCCCTGCGACCATCCCGAAAGGCCTGCGCGGCGCCCCACTCGGCGTAGTTGAGGAACTTCCCGAAGTACTGGTCGAACGTGCGGAAGGTGTAGTGCAGGAAGGGGTTTCTGAGCACCGGCACGGGACCAGCGATCTCCAGATCGGCGTGCACGCGGCGGTTGGGATAGCGCCCTTTGGCGCGCCGGAAGAGGCGCACGACTTTGTCGGTCGACCAGCCCGAGTGCCGGATGACCTTGTCGATGAAGATGTTCTCGCGTCGAATGTAGAAGCCGTCGATCGCGGGATCGGTGGCGAGCAGCGTCAGAATCTCGCGCGCCAGCGGCTCGGGCACCCGCTCGTCGGCGTCGATGATCAGCACCCACTCGTGCTGGACCCGGTCGAGCGCCCAGTTCTTCTGCGCCGCTGAACCGAAATACTGCCGCTGCAGGACGGTGATCGGGAAGGTCTGGGCGATCTCCACCGTGCGGTCGTTCGAGAAGGAATCCACGAGCACGATCTCGTCCGCCCAGAGCACCGATGCGAGGCACTCGGCAACGTTGATCTCTTCGTTGAACGTGGTGACGATCACCGACAGCTTCTTGCGCCCGGGTGCGGCGCGCAGTTCTTCGATAGCAGCGGGTTTGGCGGCCATGGCTCTCAGGCTCCTCCGTCCGGCACCAGAAAGCGATCGATGCCGCGGGCGCGGCCCGTGGCTTCGTCGATGTCGATCAGCGCGGCGGCGAGCCGGACGTCGCGCTTGGCGACTTCGAAGGCGGCCGGCATCTGGGTGAGAAAGCGCTGCAGGACGCGGTCCGAGCGGAATCCGATGACGCCTTCGTAGGGTCCGGTCATTCCGGCGTCGGTCAGGAAGGCAGTCCCCTGCGGCAGCACCCGGTGGTCGGCCGTCGGCACGTGCGTGTGTGTGCCGACGACGCCGCTCACCCGGCCGTCGAGATAGATGCCCAGCGCCTGCTTTTCGCTCGTCGCCTCGGCGTGGAAGTCGACGAAGACGACCTTGATCTTCTTGTCGAGCTCAGCGAGAAGGCGATCCGCAACGCGGAAGGGCGAATCGAGGTTCTTCATGAAGACCTGGCCCTCGAGGTTGATCGTCGCGACCCTGACCCCCGCCGCCGTCTCGCCGACGTGGATGCCGCGCCCCGGCGTACCCTCCGGGTAGTTCGCCGGGCGCACCAGCCGGGGCTCGTGCACCAGCATGTCGAGGACCTCCTTCTTGTCCCAGACATGGTTGCCGGTGGTCAGGGCATGGATGGGCAGCTCGTCGAGCTCGGCCAGGGTCTCTGGCGTGACGCCGAAGCCACCGGCCATGTTCTCGATGTTGACCACGACGTAGTCGACCCGGTGCTCGTCGACCATCCTCGGCAGCAGGCGTTTCAGCGCCTGACGACCGGGCTTGCCGATCACGTCGCCGACGAAGAGCAGCTTCATCGCGCGAACTCGACGGCGCGTGTCTCGCGGATGACGGTGACCCGGATCTCGCCCGGGTAGGTGAGCTCCGCCTCGATCCGCTTGGCGATGTCCTTCGACAGCCAGATCGCCTGTTCGTCGCCGATCTTGCCGCTGTCGACGATGATGCGGACTTCGCGGCCGGCCTGGATCGCGAAGCTCTTCTGCACCCCCTTGAAGCTGTTGGCGATCTCCTCCAGCTTCTCGAGCCGCTTGACGTAGGTCTCGAGGACCTCCCGCCGGGCACCGGGGCGGGCCGCCGAGAGGGCGTCGGAGGCGGTCACCAGAACCGCCTCGACTGTCTGCGGGTCGAAGTCGCCGTGATGACAGGCCATGGCGTGCACGACCTCTTCCGACTCGCCGTACTTCCTGAGCAGCTCGATGCCCAGCTGGACGTGGGTGCCGTCCACCTCGCGGTCGATGGCCTTGCCGATGTCGTGCAGGAGCCCGGCACGCTTGGCGATGGTGACGTTCACCTTGAGCTCGGCCGCCATGGTCGCGGCGAGGAAGGCGACCTCCTTCGAATGCTGCAGCACGTTCTGCCCATACGAATAGCGATAGCGCAGGCGGCCCATGAGCTTCACCAGCTCGGGGTGCATGCCGGGGATCTTGAGCTCGAGAAGGGCCGCATCGCCCTCCTGCTGGATGCGCTGCTCGAACTCCGCCTTGACCTTCTCGACGACCTCTTCGATGCGCGCCGGGTGGATCCGGCCGTCGGCGATCAGACGCTCGAGCGCGACGCGCGCGATCTCGCGACGATAGGGGTCGAAGCCCGAGAGGATGACCGCTTCGGGAGTGTCGTCGACGATGAGATCGATGCCGGTGGCGAGCTCGAGGGCGCGAATATTGCGTCCTTCGCGGCCGATGATCCTGCCCTTCATCTCGTCGCTCGGCAGCTCGACGACCGAGACCGTGGTCTCCGAGATGTAGTCGGACGCCAGACGCTGTACGGCGAGTCCCATCAGCCACTGCGCCTTGCGGTTGCCCTGTTCCCGGGCCTCGTCTTCGATCCGCTTCACGAGGTGGGCGGCGTCGATCCGGGCCTCGTTCTCGAGCCCGCGAGTCAGCTCGTCCTTGGCCTGCTGCGCCGTCAGGCCGGCAATCTGCTCGAGGCGATTCCTCTGCTCGGCGACCAGCCGGTCGGCCTCGACCTCCTTCCCGGCGACCTCCCTTTCACGCCCGGTGAGGGTGCGGTCGCGACCGACGAGCTCTTTGTCGCGCTGGTCGAGCTCGCCCATCCTCTTGTCGAGGCTGTCTTCCTTCTGGGTGAGGCGGCGCTCCAGGGTCTCGAGCTCGCCGCGCCGCGCCCGCGAGGCGGTTTCGAACTCGGTGCGGGCCTGGAGCAACTTCTCCTTGGCCGCGAGCTCGCCCTCCTTGAGCTTGGCTTCGCTGTCCCGCCGCGCCTCTTCGCGCATGCGGGCGGCTTCGCGCTCGGCCTCGGCGAGGCGCTTCTCGCCGACATGGCGAATCCTCGACCACCCGTAGACCAGCACGGCTGCAGAGACGACGACCGCGGCGACCGCGATCCATAGAGCCGAAATCATGAGCTCACCCCACAATCATGATGCGTATCGGGGCGAGGCCGTGATGCTTGAGTGCCGGAAGGAAAGTGGCACCCTCTGAGGGAACCGCGCGAGACGCTGCGTTTAGAACCTGAAACGCGTCAGGTGGGTGTCCTCATGTGCGGCCTTCAGCGTCCCGGTCGGAGCCGGGCAGGCACGGGCCGCGCGGATATCGGACTCCCTGAGTAGCAATGTTGGTTCTACAGTGCGTCGGCTCGTCACGGTCCCCTCAGAGGATGCCGCTCGGTATCGCTTGTGTTGCCCTTCCCAGGCTGCTCGGAGTCTCGCGAAAGTCAGGCCTTCAGGACTTCCTCGAGCCTCTCCGCGAGCTCCATCACCCGCATCTCGATCTCGCTCCGCTCCCCGGCTGCCTGCTGCTCGCGCCGGGAGAGTTCATCCGCCAGGTTCAGCGCCACGAGAATGGCCAGTTTGCCGGTGTCCGCCGTCACGGCGTGACCCGCCAGCTCGCGCATCCTGCGGTCGACCTGGGCGGCCAGTTCGGCCAGGTTGCCCCCGCCATGGCCCCCCCGGATATGGTACGTGGCTCCGAAGATCTGAACTTCCGTGGTGCTGGAAGGTACGGATTCGGACATCCTTGCCACCCCCATCCCGTTTCGGGTGCCCTTTTGGGAGCCTCCGCCAAGGTGAACTATACCATCGGGTAGGGGTCGAGCGGCCTCCCGAATCGTCCGGAAACCCCTGTCAGCGAGACCTTTACGCCGCAGTGCGGCGAGAGTCCGGGTCAGAGTACGACGAGGTTCGCCGCACGCGCCCCGACGACCGATTCGAGCGCGATCGTCCGGTCGAAGGTCACGAGTCGGCCGCCATGGGCGACCGCCAGCGCGAGGAGGTAGGCGTCGGTGACCTGGCGGGGGCCGTGAATTCGCGACCGGTCGAAAACCTGTTCGTCGAGCAGGCTCAAGGCGCACGGCCAGAACTCATGGTGCTCGCTCTGCGTCGCGCGCGCCAGGCGGGCGATCGCGAGCGCCGTCGGCACCGGGCTCGGATAGCGTGGCTGGCTGACCACCCGCGCGAAGCCGTTCTCGGTCAGAGCGCACGAAGCCCAGCCGTGCTGAACTTCCGCCCCGAACCATCGGCGGGCCCGGGCGTGATCGATGTGATCCGAATCGAAAAGCGCGATGAGGACGTTGACGTCGAGGAGCGCCCGCATGACGAAGCTCTCCGGGCTGGCCGGCGTCGCCCGGCGCCGGAACATCGCGCTCGTCACTCGGGCTCGTCCTCGCGCAGTTGGTCGATGACGGCATTCGAGATCGCCGGACCCCGATGCGGAAACGGCTCGAAGCCGTAGAAGCTCGGAGTCTCGGCGATCTCTCCACCCCGCAGGCTCCCGGTCAGCGCCTCCCGCGCGAGCTCCGACAGAACCTCGCCTGCGCTGCGCTTTTCTCGTCGGGCGCGCTCCTTGACGGCCCGCAGAACATCCTCATCGATATCCAGAGTGGTGCGCACGCATCTGATGCTAGCACATCAAAACTGGCCGGCTGCGAGCTGCTCCTGCGGCTCGGCGGGCGCAGCGAGGTGAGGGTAGGATCGCCGCCGCCGTCGTTCGATCGCTCGCAACGCAGCCAAGAAACTGACTTCCGGAGAACTGTCCATGGAATGGATTTCCGACCCGCAGATCTGGATCGCCTTCGCGACGCTCTTCGCGCTCGAAGTCGTTCTGGGGATCGACAACGTGGTCTTCATCGCCATCCTGGCCGACAAACTGCCGGAGCACGAGCGCGGCAGGGCGCGCAAGCTCGGGCTGGGCCTCGCGATGATCATCCGCATCCTGCTGCTGCTGTCGATCGCCTGGATCGCCAAGCTGACGGCGCCGCTCTTTGCCGTTGTCGGGCACGAGATTTCCGGTCGCGACCTGATCCTCATCCTGGGTGGCCTCTTCCTGATCGCCAAGTCGACGTTCGAGGTGCACGACAGCCTCGAAGGGGGCGAGGAGCACCACCGCGTGACGAAGGCGAAGGCGGCGTTCGCCGGCGTCATCACCCAGATCCTGCTGCTCGACATCGTCTTCTCGCTCGACTCGGTGATCACGGCGGTCGGCATGACCGACAAGCTCGGCGTCATGATCGCGGCGGTGATCGGCGCGGTGGCGGTGATGCTGTTCTTCGCCGGCTCGATCAGCGAATTCGTGCGGCGGCATCCGACGGTCAAGATGCTGGCGCTCTCGTTCCTCATCCTGATCGGCGTTTCGCTCCTCGGCGAAGGGCTCGAGTTCCACATCCCGAAGGGGTACGTCTACTTCGCGATGGCGTTCTCGGTCGCCGTCGAGATGCTGAACCTCCGCCTGCGCCGCGGCAAGGCGGTCGAGCTCCACCACCGGATCACGGGCGACGGCCAGAGCGGATCGTGACCTCGGCGGTGCAAGGGCAGCTCCCCGCAGCCGGGGACATGCTGAAGCCCGTCGACCCCGCCACGATCGCGCATCTCAAACCTGCCGGGCTGGAGCGTGTCCCCGGCGTACTCATCGAGCTCACGGCGGCCACCGGCAGGCAGGTCGCGACGACTTCGAGTCACTCGACCCGCAGGGCGAGGCGGTCTTCAGGCGGAGCTACTCCTTCGGCTCGGCCGGCGCAGCGGCGCCCGCCTCCGGAGCTGGCGCTTTGGGATGGTGCTCCTGCATCCAGGTGCCGAGCCCCTCCATGTCCTTCACGAGGCCCTGGAACTCCTTGCCCTTGGCGGTGAGCTTCTTCGAGCCGGGCTTGGTGACGTGGCAGCTGGTGCAGGCACCGAAGGTCGCCTTCAGATCCTCGAAGCCAGCGAGGGTGCGCATCGTCTCGTAGTACTTCCCCTGATCGGTGAGGAGCTTGCTGCCCGGCTTGTCGTGGCAGACCGTGCAGGAGATGCCCTCCTGCTTCCCGACCTTTTCGCTGCCCGAGGCGAGGGTACCGGCGAACAGAGCGGCGGCGGCCGTCATTGCTGCTGCGGCGAGGATTCTCGATCGTTTCATGGCGTCCTCCGTCAATGGCTCGACCGCGACTTCGCCCACGAGATCCCGAAGGCAACCGTCCACTGGCTGTGGTCGACTCGCGCTCCGGGGCCGAAGGGGTTCACCATCGGGTCGGTGTTGTTGTTGGTGTTCGAGGCGTTCAACGCATGCTCGAGGGCAAACTCATAAGTGACGCTGCCCCTGAGCACGCTCGCGCCGACCGACAGGTGATGCTCGGTCGTCGCCGGGAAGAGCGGCGTCAGGGTTTCGTCGGGGACCGGGTTCTCGCCGTAGTTGTAGCCGGCACGCAGCGTCCACTCGTCGCTCGTCCGCCATTCGCTGCCCAGCGCGAAGACCCAGACGTCCTTCCAGTTGAAGACGAACGGCAGCTCGACGCGAGCCGGCGCCCCCGCCACTGACGGATCGGTGCCGATGACCTGGATCGTGTCGATGGCGCTGTCCCAGAAATAGCGCTTGACGTCGACCAGCAGCTGCCAGTTGTCGGTCACCCGCACCGCCGTGCCGACGCCGGCCTGGGCGGCGAAGGTGAAGCCGTCCATCTCGGCCTCGTAGTCGACCTTCTGGCCGAGCCCCGGCATCTGCTGGAAGTTGACCCGCAAGGTGCCGCCGTCGAAAGTACTGCTGGTCTTCGTCTGGTAGATCGCGCCGAACGACCAGCGCGGATTCGGGCGCCACCAGCCGCCGAGCCGCAGGCTCGTCTGCAGGCCGCCGGCATCCTCCATCTTCGGTCCGAAGAAGCTCATCTGCGGATTCTGGGTGTTGAAGAAAGAGGTGTCGGGGAAGAAGCGGAACGCCGCGTCGGCATAGCCGAGGTTGAGCGTCGCGCCGATCGCGAGGTCCTCGGAGAAGGAGTAGGCGACGGTCGGCGAGATCGTCATGAATCGCACCTGGGTATAAGTCTGGTCCTGGGTGCCGAAGAAGGTGTTGAGGTCGTCGAAGGTCGCTCCCATTCCGCCCTGGGCGATGAACCCGACCCCCCAGGCCCACGGCGTCTCCTTCCCCGAGCGCACCCAGGCGAAGGCGGGCAGCGGGAAGTAGCGGCTCGACGCGTCCGTCGGTTGATTGACCATGTTCTCGAACTCGAGCGTCGGCGCGAGTACCGCCAGGCTGGCCGTGAAGTGGTCCCCCTGGAGCTGCGCGATTCCGGCCGGATTCGAGTTCAGGCCGAGCGAGCGGTCCGACACGGCGAGGTTGGCACCGCCGCGGCCGAGCTCCTCGGGGCCGTAGCCGGTGAGATAGAGGCCGTTCGTCGCCTGCGTGGCGACGGCGGCGGCAAGGAAGAGCGTGATCCCGATGCAGGCATTGCGGTAGAGGTTCATCCGATGACTCCCTTCGACGTTTGAAGCGGAATGGTCATGGCTCGTGGTTGCACTGAGGAGGCTTGGGAAGGCCGGCGATCTTCGTCATCAACTCGAAAGGGCGCTGCCGGAAGAGGCGATGGAGCTCGAGGATCGGCAGGCCGGCAAGCCGGACGACCGCACAGAGGTCAGGAGAGTGCCCCTCGCGCGCCGCCGCCTCGCGGCAGCAGAGAAGTACCCGCCAGTGGCGCGGGCTGAGCTCTTCCAGGCCGCTCTCCCGGGCCATCTGCTCGGCGATCTCCGGGGTCCAGGCGAGCGAGTCGACGAGAAAGCCGCTGTCGTCGATCTCGACCTCGCGTCCCGGCAGGGTGCGTCTCGGCATCTTCGACCCCTTCCCGCAGAGTCGGATCGCAGCACTCGTGCCGGAACGTCAACCCGCTGAAAACACAGCCCTTGCCCGGTCCCCATCGACTTCGCCCGAAGAGAAAGAAACGCGGCGTTGCAACGGGCCGTTGCGCCCTGAAACAGTTTCTGAAACAGGGTCAGCCGCAGACGCGAAGTGACTCGTCTTCAGCAACCGCCCTTCACCGTCTTCGGCGCCGCGCGCGGCGCGCTCGGCGCTTCGCGCTCCAACCGGATCCGCTCGAGAAGGGTCGCCTGCGCCTGTCCCCGGAAGCGTGCGACGTCGGGCGCGTGGCGCCCCTCATCCGCTGCGCCCGCCGTATTCGCGAGGATCGTGCGCTCGAAGGACTCGTAGCCTCCGGCCAGGATCGCAAGATTCTCGTAGCCGGCCTCGCCCAGAAGGTACGCGGAGAAGCGCGCCTCGTCCTCGGTCGCCGCGATCAGGATCTTCCTCACGTGGCGGGAGCCAAACTCGGCCTGCCACTGCTTCTCGAGAATCGCAGCGGCTGGAACCGGCGTCGCGCCCGGCATGGGATGCGCCGCGCGCGCGGCTTCGTCGCGCAGGTCGAAAACGCGGGTCCGGGGATCGCGGTCGACGAGCCGGAACGCCAGTTCGTCGGGCGTCATCGACCGCACCGCATGGCGGGGGACGTACCCTTCGTTCTTCACCTTCGCCTCCAGGCGCGCCGTTCGCCCCGGGAGGAGGGCCGCGAAGAGGGCGATGGTGAGCAGGCTCGCCGCAGCAACGGCATGTCGCCTTGCCGGAAAGGCGATCGACGGCGCCGTGGACGGAGCGATTCTGCGCTCGATCCTGCCGCCGACGGCGAAGATGAGCACCGCCGCCGCCGCCAACAAGAGGACGAAGAGCCCGGGCGAGATCCCGAGCCACTCAGGGACCTGCAGGGGTCCCAGGGCCGTCGAGTCGGCAAAAGCCTGAAGCCTCGGGAAGAGCTCCGCATAGGCGAAGATGCCGAGCAGGCCGCCCGCCGAGAAGACCATGGCGTCGATCTTCCCGATCGCGGCACCGCAGAAACTGGTGCCGGGGCAGTAGCCGCCGAGGAGAAAGCCGAAGCCCATGAGAACTCCCCCTGCGATCGCGGGCCAGAACCAGGTCGGATTCACGAAGACCGCGCGCAGATCGAGCAGGCCAGCCGAAGCGAGCAGCAGCACGCCGAGCGCGGCGGTGACGGCGGCGGTGAAGAAGACGCGGAGGACCGTCAGGTCGTAGCCGTAGAAAACGCCGACGAGGCGTCGCGACGACGAGAATCCGGCCTGCTCCAGCACCCAGCCGAAGAGAAACCCGAGAACGAGCGCGACAACGAGGTTGAGCTCGTCGGAGATCAGATCCGGAACCAGGGGCCCCATCGCGTCACCGCTCCCCGTTGCGCTGCAACCAGAGGCCGCGGGTGGCCCAGGAGAACGCGAAGCCGGTGCCGAAGATGGCAAACATGGTGAGGAAGCCGGCCACCGAGAGCACGGCCATACCCGAGAGCGCCGCGCCGCTCGTGCAGCCGCGCGCGAGCTGCGCCCCGACGCCGAAGAGCGAGCCGCCCAGGAGTGCGAAGGTGAGCCGGCTCCAAACGGCGACGCGCGGACCGCGCTCGGTCACCAGCTTCAAGCGGTCGGAGGCCAAGCCGGAGACGAAGGCCCCGAGCAGGACGCCAGCGATCTCGAAGACCAGCCAGCCTTTCAGCGGGCTCTCGTGGCCCGGCCCCAGGACCTTGGCATAGAAGGGGTTTGCTGCAGCATGGTCCGGGGCCACCGCGCCGACCGCGGCGACGACGACGTTCTTCGACGCACCGCTCGCGCCGAGGCCGCGCCCGGTGACGAAGATCGTCGCGAGGAGCACCAGGCCGAGGAGGAATCCGGCCAGGTAGGGATTCATCGGTCCGTTGTTCATGGATGCACCTGGTGTTCTGCCTTCGTAGACGAGTCGGTGGATGAGGGTGAGGAAGATGCGACCGTGGGCGCGTCTTCTTCGATCTCCTCCCAACCCGTGACCATCGCCTTGAGGTTGGAAGTGATCGTGCGGCCGGTGGTCGTGAGATAGAGGTGGGCGACGAGGAAGGCGAGCAGCGCGAACGCTCCCGCCGTGTGAATCAAGGCGATCGGTTCGAGCGCCTGGACGTCCAGGGCGAGCACTTCGTAGCGCTGGGGATAGCGGAAGAACATGTAGAGCAGACCCGAGACGACCACGACCGGGATCACGAGGATCTTCAATCCAGCGTAGGTGAGCTTCTGGAGGGGATTGAGTTTCTGCAGCCGGCTCTTCCGGGTCGGATGCGGAGCATCCTGGAAGATCCCGAACAGGTAGTACTCCGCCTGCGCCCGGAGGTTCTTCCAGGTCGGCAGGTACTGGCGCCATTCGTCGGTCGTGAAGTGCCAGAAGACCGCGAATGCGATGAGGACGAGGAACGCCGTCGCGGCCGCGCTGTGGAGATGCACGGCCTGCCCGAATCCGAAGAACGAGATCGAGCCGTGGATTTCGAACCCGGTGATGGCCAGGAAGAGAATCAGGAGGGCCTGCGTCCAGTGCCAGAAGCGGCCGAAGGCAGGGTAGACGAGCTCGCGTTTCATCTCAGTTCTCTCCCCGGCGCCGGCGCCGGAACCAAAGGCGTGCCCCGCCATGAAGAACGACGGCCACCAGAGTCGAAAGCAGCATTGTCGCGCCGAGACCGTCGAGCCAGCGACTGCGATCCCTCCCCGGCAGGTAGAAGCCGCCGAGAGTCGCGAGCCGTCCACCCTCGCGCCGGTGGCACTCGTCGCACGCGACCGCCTGCTCCTTCGGCGCGACCATGTGATTGACCGGCCAGTTCATCTCGGTCGCAGCGAAACCGTAACTGCCGCTGTACGCAAGTCCGACCTCGTTCATGCCGGCGGTGGCCGCCCTGTCCCAGTCGAACTCCTTCCAATACCCGCTGTCGCCTGCTGCTGCGGAAAAGAGCTTGGGCTGGATCAGGATCCGGTTCAGGACGTCGTAGATCTGCCGAGCGCGGTGGATCTTGACCGGAACGATCCTGGCGTCCGGGTCTTCGTAGTCGCCGAAGAGGGGGTTGAGGACGAGGGGCTGGGAAGGATCGAACTCGTCCCCCAGCAGGTAGTGCGATGCGGTGCCGTTGAACCAGGTGTACTCGGGACGCACGTCCTTGCCCCAGACGAAGCTGCCCTTGGTCGACATGTAGGTCGGATTGCCCGCCTCGTCCACCTCCTGGTAGGGCTTCCCGTCGCGCAACGAACCGGCGGTCGACCAGTCCCACCGGAGCTTGGTAGCGGCGACCTTGGCGTAGCTCGGAATGTGACAGGTCTGACAGGCGACCTTGTAGCCGTGCTGGTTGAGGATCTTGTCCTCGTGGGGCAAGGCGCCGTGGCAGCTTTCGCACTCCACCCGGTCGCGGTTCATCGACGAAAGCGAGTAGGCCTTGCCGAGCATCTGGTGGTTCTCGGCGCGATGACATTCGACGCACGACATGTCGCCGCCATCGGACGCCATGTGAACGTCGACGTCCCGGCTGGTGTCGAGAAGTGCTACCTCCAGATCGCCGTGCTTGACGTTGTTGCCGCCGCCGCCGAGAAAGTGGCAGGCGCCGCAGTTGGCCCGCTGCGGTCGGCCAACAGCCCGCGCCACCTTCGCCAGGTCGAGGTCGGGAGCGGGCATGCCTGCGCCTCCGCTCTTCTTGGCGTAGTCGCCGCCGTTGTCGTGACAAGCGAGGCAATCGACGTTCCGCGGGTCGGTGAGGTCGAAAGAGGCATCAGCCCAGCCGTAGCCGACATGACAGCTGTCGCAGGTCTGCTGGCTCCCGGCGACTCCGATACAGAAGTTATTGAGGATGTTCTTCTTGCCGACCGCCCGGATCCCCTTGCCCTCGATGTACTCGAGACGCTCCCAGTTCCAGTGCGACGACGCCATGACCTCGGTGTGGCGCGAGTTGTGGCAGCCAATGCAGGCTGCAGTGACCTCCTGTGGCCGCTCGAAGGGCCCCGCGAGCTGTTCGAAGCGGGCATGATCGACAGCGGGACCGGACTTGACCTTGTGCTCCTCTCGCAACTTGTCGAGCGGCTTCGGGGCCGGACCGGCCGGACGCAGAGTGAGAACGGAGAAACCGATTGCCGCTGCCAGCGCCACCAGGATGACCAGGATCTTTCTCATGGGACTTGCCTCGCACTGAGTTTCGCTGTCGCTGTGGGACGGGTGACCCGTGTCACCAGGAGCCGGGCCGCGGCGCCGGGGCGCAATCCTCCAAGGTGCGGAAGCTCTCGGAGCTCAGGCGTCGGGGCGCTCGGATCTGCGGCAGAGTGGGTCACCAATGAGGAAGAGACCCGAGGCGGGCGAACAGTTCCCGGAAGCAAGCCGCAGCCCGCGAGCCGACTTCGCCGGGCGGCGCCGCAATACGGGAAGGAAGAAGGCGGTCAGGCGACGAAGCCGTGCTCGCGCATCTTGCGCCAGAGCGTCGTGCGGCTCATGCCGAGCGCCCGCGCAGCCTCGGCGCGCCGCCAGCTGTGCGAGTCGAGCGCCCGGCGAAGCTCTTCGGCCTCGAGCCGTCGTCGCGCCAGCGCGATGCTCCCGGCTGGAGGCGGCGCGGAGTGCTCGACGCTCTCGGTGTGCGGCTCCAAGCGAGCTCCCGGCAAGGCCACCTCCTCGAGCGACGCGCGGCGGGCCAGAGTCGGAAGATCCTCGGGGAGGATCGTCTGGCCGTGGCAAATCGCCACCGCATACTCGAGCGCGTTCTCGAGCTCACGGACGTTGCCCGGCCAGTCGTGGGCAAGGAGGTCGCGCAGCGCGTCAGGCGACAGACGCAGCGCCCGGCCCTGGCGCGCGGCGACGCGAGCGAGAATCGCGCGCGCCAGCGGCTCGATGTCCTCGCCGCGGCGGGTGAGGGGCGGGATGTCGATCGGCACGACGCGCAGGCGGTAGTACAGATCTTCGCGGAAGCGGCCTTCGCGCACCGCACGCGCCAGATCGATGTGGGTGGCAGCGATCACCCGCGCCCGGCTCACCCGCGTGCGGTTCTCGCCGACGCGCTCGAACGAGCCGTCCTGCAGCACGCGCAGGAGCTTCACCTGCAGCGGCAGCGGGAGATCGCCAACCTCGTCGAGCAGGAGCGTCCCCTCGGAGGCGACCTCGAAGCGCCCCATGCGGTCGCGCAGGGCCCCGGTGAAGGCGCCCCGCACATGCCCGAACATCTCACTCTCGAGGAGCTCACCGGGCAGGGCGCCGCAGTTGACCGCCACGAACGGCTTCCCGCGGCGCGGCGAGTGCTCGTGGATCGCCCGTGCCACGACCTCCTTCCCCACCCCGCTCTCGCCCGAGAGCAGGATCGTGGCATCGCTCTCGCGCAGGTTCTCGATCAGCGCGAAGATCTTCTGCATGGCGGGCGAGCGCGCGACGATCCCGCTGAACGCCGACGGTCCACCGAGCACCGCCGGCAGATCCTCCTCGGCTGGTCGCAGGATGACCGCGAAGGCGACGCGCGGATCGCAGGCCACCTCCGGCGGCGGACAGATCGGTGCGGCCGAGAGGGCCGCGAGGCGCTGCAGCCCACCGGCGCCGGTAACGACTGCCCGCCAGCCCTCGCGCCGCTCGCCCGCGAGGAGCGCCGCGCGCAGGGCGCCGCCCTCGGCGAAGAGCTCGCCGCCGATGAGCTCGTCGATCGGCCGCTCGACGACCGCGGCCGCCGTACCCGCGCCCGCCAGGTCGTCCAACACATAGGAGGCATGCACGACGCGGAACTCGCGGTCGAGGCAGAGGAAGACCCGACCGAACGCGGCGAAAGAGGTGGCGACACCGCTCCAGGCGATCTCCTCGGGCGTGGGCGACATCGGCTTTCGAATCGTCTCGGTCATAGCGGCCGCCTCGTCTCCAACCTCAACAGCCCTCTTTCTTCTTCTTCGCCGCGGCCCCCCCCGGCGCCGGCGCCGGCGGCGGCACGACCTTGGGCAGCCCCGGAGCGCTGGCGCCGATATCGCCGCTGGCGCCCGGCGCTGGCGCCAGCGCGCCCGCGACAGCCGCTGCGCGCGGCGCCCCACCGAAGTACTTGGCGCGCTCCGCCGCTTTCGCGAAGGCGATGCGCTCGACCGGACCCGCACTCTCCGCCGGCGACTCCGGAAAGACGACCTGCTCGGTCCACTGTTTGAGACCGCCGAGCAGGATGTAGACCGCCGGGAACTTCTTCGCCTTGAGGAGAAACCAGGCCTGGGCCGAGTGGATCCCCTCGGCCGAGTAGAGGACGATCTTCTCGTTGCGTGCCAGGTCCGCATCGGCAAGCGCGGTGATCGCGAGGTTCTCCGCCTGCGGAATCCGGTACTCGGCGTACTCCGCCGCGGTGCGCAGGTCGATCAGGCGGAAGTCCTGCCGGCCGGCGACGATCCAGTCGGCAAGCTCGTCGGGGGTGACATGGTCGAGCTCCCCTTCGACGATCGCCGCCAACTCGCGCTCGTCGAGCACGATCTTGCCGCTGCGGGGGGTGCCGATCACGAGCGCGCCCAGCCCCAGCACCACGGCGAGAAGCGCCAGCCTCTGATTGCCCGTGAGGCGGTCGAGCCTCGGAAGGCTCACGGATTCTCCTTTGCCGGTCGCTTCGCGAACCGGCGCTCGAGGGCGCCCGCGCCCCAGAAGCCACCGACCGCCATGAGCACGACGAGCAGCACGATCAGCCCCATCGGCAGGTGGAAGACCTCGGGCAGCGTCAGCCGGCCGAGGTTCGACGATTCGGTGAAGCCGGCGATCGACGGCCAGGCCTCGCCGATGACGAAGATCCCGGCACAGATTCCGGCGAGATTGACCAGCGCGTCGACCTTGCCGGTCGCCATCGCGACCACGGAGGTGCCCGGGCAGTAGCCGCCGACCACGAAGCCGACGCCGAGCAGGAGACCACCGACGATCTGCGGCCAGAGGTAGGTCGGCTGGATGTAGACCAGCGAGAGATCGACCCAGCCGATGGCAGCGAGGTAGAACAGGCCGAGCATGGCGGTGACGATGGCGGTGAACATCACCCGGAAGACCGCCATGTCCTTGAAGTAGAACTGATCGGTGAGCTTCTTCGCCGAACCGAATCCGGCCTGTTCGAGGAAGAACCCGAAGCCGATGCCGATGGCGCAGGCGACGATCAGGGAGGTCTCGTCGCCGAACATCCCGAACTTGAAGAAGGGCGCGTTCATTGCCACTGCCTCCTCACCATCCAGGCGGCACCGTAGCCGCCGGCGAAGACCATCATCATGAAGGCCCATCCCCCGGCGGAGAGCAGAGCCCCGCCGGTCAGGGCCTGGCCGCTGGTGCAGCCGCGCGCCAGCTTGGCGCCGATTCCCATCAGAAGGCCGCCGGCGAAAGCGAGGGCAAAGCGCCCCCGGGTCGAGATGCGCGGTCCCTTGTCGACCGTCCGGCGAACCCGGCCGGCGAGGAGGCCCGAGAAGAACCCGCCGACGAGGACGCCCAGGACTTCGAAGACCAGAAAGTCCTTGAGCGGATGGCCGACGCCGCCCGCGAGGTACTCACTCCAGAAGCTGTTGCCCTGGGCGTGCGCCGGCGCCACGGCGTTGACGGCTACCGCGCAGGCGGACGAGAAGGCACCGGAAGCACCGAGCCCGCGCCCCATGACGACGAACGAGGCGAGGAGCACGAGGCCTAGGCCGATGCCGGCGAGATAGGGGTTCATGTAGGGCGCGGGCGCCCGATGAGCGGAATGCGAATCGGAGGACATGCGGTCCACCTCCAAGATCGGTGATCGCTGTTCAGAGACCTGGAACGCGGGTCCAGTGACTGACCTGGCCCGCCTGCACGAGGACGAAACGCAGCGCGAGACCACCCGCGATCACCAGCAGCGGGGCGATCGGCGTGTGTGCGACACGATGCTGCACGGCGAGAAGCTGGATCGTGAGCGGCAGGACGATCCCGAGGCCGATCACTCCGACCCAGAAGAGTGCGCTGAAGGGTCCGCCGAGGAGGAGTCCGGCAGCCTGGACGTGCGCATCGGTCGAAGAGACGAGGCCGATGAGGAAGAGCGTGATGAAGACCAGTTCGGCGATCAGGAAGCCGTTATCCGCTTTGGCCAGGAGCTCGCGCTCGCCGACGTCGGGAGCGATGAGGTGGACGAGTGCGGCGGCAGCCGAGATACCGGAGACCAGGAAGAGCGGACCGAGGAGCGCACTGTTCCACAGCGGCCGGGCGCCCAGGGCCGAGAGCAGGACGCCGGTGTAGATCCCCAGGAGGCCGCCCCAGATCATGTTCATCGACCCGATCCAGCGCAGCAGCTCCGGGCGTGCTACGAGGCGGTCGGAGAGCTCACCCAGCGCCGGCACCCGGGCGCGCAGCGGCGCGGGCACGCGCAGCAGAAGATTGGCGACGAGCGCCGGGTAGACCAGCACCAGAATCCACGCCCCCCAGGACATCGGCGAGCGCCACTCGAAAGTGGTGTAGAGCCGCCAGACGTAGAGCTTGTGCTCGAGATCGAGGAAGAGAGCGAACATCCCGAGCGAGAGCAGAACGAGGCTCATTCCCGGAAGTACGAAGCAGGCGGAACGAGTGTTCTTGAAGCGGCCGGAGAAGAGGAAGTAGCCCGAGATGATCATCATCCCGGCGACCAGGCCGCCGAGGAAGAGGTAGACCGGGATCTGCCAGGCCCAGACCTCGAGCACCGGGTCGACGAGATGGTTGGCGCGTGTCGTGGTGAGCTCGATCACGTCGGTCTCCTTCAGGTCAGATAGAAGATACGCGGCTTCGTGCCGGCTTCGGGAATGAGCGCGTGGTGGACGCGCGCGGCGAGCAGGCGGGAGACCTCCGACTGGGGGTCGTCGAGGTCGCCGAAATGCATGCAGCGGGTCGGGCAGACCGCGACGCAGGCGGGGTCCTTGCCCTCCTTCACCCGGTGGATGCAGAACGTGCACTTGTCGGCGTAACCCTCCGGGTGGATGAAGCGCGCGTCGTAGGGGCAGGAGGCGAGGCAGGCCTTGCAGCCGATGCACAGGTCGTGGGTGACGAGGACGATCTTGCCGAACTCTTCGACATGCGAGGCGCCGGTCGGACAGCAGGTCACGCACGGCGGGTTGTCGCAGTGGTTGCAGCGCTCGGTGCGGGTCTCCATCGAGAGGGTCGGGAACTTGCCGCGCACCTCGGTCGTGATCCAGTCGCGGTTGAACCCTTCGGGCACCTGATTCTCGGTCTTGCAGGCGACGACGCAATCCATGCAGCCGACGCAGCGCTTGGTGTCGATCACCATGCCGAAGCGAGCCATGCTCAGGCCTCCTCGCCGGCGGCCGGCTGGAAGGTGACGAAGTTGACGTTCATGCCGGTGCCGCCCATCAGCGGATCGACGGCATAGCGCGAGATCAGCTGCGCATCGGACGCTCCCCTGCCTGCCGTGCGCTTCAACCCCTTCGCGATATGTCCGAAACCGTGCACCATGTAGACGCAGTCGGTGCGGATGCGCTCGGTCGCCTTGACCTTGACCGGCAGCGACACGACGCCGTCCTGGTTCACCAGCCGCACGGGCTTCCCGTTCTCGAGCCCCCAGCGGCGGGCGACGTCGGAATGGATCCAGACCTCGTTCTCCGGCATGGCCTCATGCAGCAGCGGATTCGTCTGGGTGCGGGAGAAGGTGTGGACCGGAGCGCGGCCGAAGAGCAGGCGGAAGTAGCCGGCCGGCGGCTCGGCGTGCGGGGTGTACTTCGGCACCGCGTCGAACCCCTTCTCGGCGAGCTGCGTCGACCAGAATTCGACCTTTCCCGAGGGCGTCGGGAACTCGAGAGCGTGGCCCTCTTCGACGTTGATCGGGCGATGCGGCCCGACCACGACTCCCTTCTTCTTCATCTCCGCCAGCGTGAGTCCGGTGCCTGCGAGGCGCGCCTCGAGGTACTCCTCGACGTTCGTCCACGGATAGAAAGCGCCGAGCCCGAGCTTTCCCGCCAGCTCGCGCGCGATCCACCAGTTCGGGCGCTGGTCGTCGGGGGCTTCCATGACCGGCTGGCGCAGCGAGACGAAAGGCTCGCGGAACGCCTCGGTGTTGAAATCGTCGTAGCGCTCGAGATAGACCGATTCGGGCAGAACGACGTCGGCCCAGCCAGCGATCTCCGACGGCACGACGTCGACGACCACCATGAGATCGAGCGCCTGGATGGCGCGGATCGTCTCCTCCTGGTTGGGCAGCGCCTGCAGCAGGTTCGTCGCGTAGACGAACCAGCCCTTGATCGGATAGGGCGCCCCGGAGATCGTCGCGGCGCGGATGCCGTTGGTCAGCCCGAGGTCCGCGAACGGGTACTTCGCATCCGGATTGTCGACGGCGCCGCGCTCGCCGTGCGGGTAGGGGGGATAGGGGTACTTCGCAAGGGCGAACGAGGCCGGAAAGTAGAAGCCGCCCTCCCTGCCCCAGTTTCCGAGCAACGCGTTCACCAGGGCGATGGCCCGGCTGCGCTGCGCGTCGTCGCCGTACCAGGTGACATGCCGTCCGGGATGGAGCAACGTCGCCGGACGATGCCGCGCCATCTCGCGCGCGGTGGCGCGGATCGCCTCGGGCTCGATGGTGGTGATCGGGTAGGCCCACTCCGGCGTGTAGGCGGCGATCTCGGCCCGGAAGGCGTCGAAGCCGAAGCCATGGGTCTCGACGAACTCGCGGTCGTAGAGGTTCTCGGCGACCAGCACGTTCATCCAGGCGAGGAGCAGGGCGATGTCGGTGCCCGGCTTGATCGGCAGGTAGTGCTTCGCCTTGCCCGCGGCCACCGAGAATCGGGGGTCCACGACGATCACCGTGGCGCCCGCGCCGATCGCCTCGGCGAACTCCTGCACCTGGCTGTTGTGCATGTTCTCGCCGAGATGGGAGCCGACGAGAACCAGGCAGCGGGCCTTCGAGATGTCGGTCCGTTCCGGGGTCGAAATCTCCTCGCCGAACGTCAACTGGAAGCCGACATCGCGCGGCCCGCGGCACTGGGCGTAGGAGGGCGCGACGAGATTCGGCGTTCCGAACGCCTTGAAGGTGTGCTTGAGAAAATTGCCGCCGATGCCGTGGCTGAAGAAGGCGAGCGCTTCCGGCCCGTGCTCGGCCTTGAGCTTCTGAAGCTTCTCGGCGATGAACTCGAGCGCCTCGTCCCAGGTCACCTCGACCCAATCGTCCTCGCCGCGGTTCTTCTTGCGCAGGAGGGGCGAGCGCAGGCGGTCGGTGTCGTAGTAGGTCCCGACGCCGCCGGTGCCGCGCGGGCAGAGCCGGCCGCGCGAAAGCGGATCGGCCGGGTTACCCTCGATCTTCCACAGCCGGCCGTTCTTCTTGGTGGCGATCGCGCCGCATTTCCAGAAGCAGAGGTCGCAGTAGGTGGGGACTGTTTCGATGCGATCACCCGGTTGCGCGGGTCCGAAGAAGCCGGCCCAAGCCGGCGTCCCGGGGGTGAAGGCCGCTGCCGCGCCCGCCCCTGCGGCCCCGGCACCGATCTGCAGAAAACGTCGTCGCGAGAGGATCGTCATGGCATCGACTCCGTGACGAATCGTTTCAAGCGCGAAACGACCATGAAACGCCCCGGCGGAGGAGTCGCGCTCCCACCCTTCGGGGCGGGAAGAGGCTTAGCCTGACCTTCTCACCGGCTTCGTCGCGAGGCGTGGCAGATGCCCGTGACGGCAAGGCGTCGCGACCGAGGCCCGCGCAGACGTACTTTCAGTACGTCGAGCAGGCGGGGTACCCGTCCTGTGGACGGGTCGTGAGCGCAACGCAGCCGGCATGGGCAGATGCGGCGCCGCAGTAGAAGTCTGGTGAGAATGTCAGGCTAGAGGCCGGTCACCCGGAGCCGCCGCGAGACACGCCAGAAGGCGACCCACAGCAGGGAGGCAAGGACGAACGACACCGTCGCGGTCGCGGGCGCATCACGCAGGAGGAAAAACTGGATCCCGTTCTGGTTGCCTTGAACGGAGAACGGCAGAACGGTGGTGAAGATCGCGCAACCCATGAGCCAGGACCGGCGACGAAGGAGCCGGCGGGTGGCGTCGAGCGCCGACTTCCCGGCGCTCGGCGTCGGAAGAGTGGTGGGCCCACCGAATCGGGAGAGCTCCGGGTCGGAGGCGGCACGCGCCAGGCGCGCCAGGTCCGGGTTTGCGGCAAGGTGCTCCTCGACGAGCTTGCGCGTCGCCGGACTCGCCTCACCGGCGAGGTAGAGCGGCAGGAGGTCCTGGATCACGGCGGGATCGAGGTTCATCACGGGGTCTCCATTCTCGAGTCAACCTGGCGCGCCTCGGCGAGGCGAAGGCGCGCGCGATGGATCTTCACCTTCGTGGCGGAAAGACTGAGGCCGAGGGCGCGAGCGATCTCGTCGTACGGGAGCTGATCCTCGGCCCGCATGAGGAGCGCGGCGCGGTCGACCTCCGGCAGCTTCTGGAGCTCAGCAAGGACCCGGGAAAGCTCACTGCGCGCCGTGGCCCGGCGCTCGGGCGACACTTCCTCGGTGGCGAGCTCGAGCGAGCCCTCCGCGTCGAGGGGGAGGCCGGGGCGCGCGCGGTGACGGCGCATCTCGTGCAGGTGGAGGTTGCGCGCGATGGCGAGGAGATAGCCCCGGACGCTCGCGAGATCGAAGCGGTCCTGCGCTCCCCAGGCTCGGATGAAGGTCTCGGAGGTGATGTCGTCGGCGAGCGCCGGATCGCCCGAGAGAAACAGCGCGAAGCGCTGCACGTCGCGGGCATGTTCGGCGTAGAGCGTGGCGAAATCGAGCATCGGCTAGAGAAAGCTCTTCTTCCTCTCGTACAGGCGGAACGTGACCCACAGGATAGCCGTGATGGCCAACGCCTCTGCACCCAGGGTCCAGAAGAGCGCCTGCCCCCCCTGGCGCAGGTCGCGGGTGTAGCGGGCGACGGCCGCGAGCCGCGGCCCGAAGAGAAAGAGGCCGTTGCCGACGACGAAGATCAGCCCCACCGCCGAAGCCATCGTCCAACCGTGCGACTCCGAGACGATCGCCGTCGCGAGGACGACGGAGAAAAGGGCGAGGAAGCCGCCGAGAACGAGCCCGAAGTAGGCCGCCCAGGAGGCGAGGTGAGAGAGCACGCCGCGGCCGTCGGCGGCCATCGCAGCGAAGACGTCGACCGGCGCGAGGTG